>CAYQTW010000078.1:5322-10581 GCA_964420485.1 uncultured Anaerolineales bacterium | reverse complement strand
ATCGCCCCATCCTACGACGTGAATCACGCTGCTCTGGGCATGTGCCGGCACCGCCGCCAGCAGCATCCCGGCCAACAGTATACTCAGCAATATCAGGCTGATACTTGTGCGCATCATTCTCTCTTCCCTCAACCTCAACCCCCAGCCAGCGCCGCCACCTGCCGTCCCATCTCTACGGCATAGTTGGTGCCCCGATCCCACGGATAGACCTGGCTCATGCAGGCCAGGTATAGCCCCGGCACTCTTGTCGAGAGCGGTGGAATATTGCGCGAGTGGTTCAACCCTGGCACCGGCTGGGCGTACTTTTCGGTAAACATCCAACTGGCGCGCACCCAATCGGGGCAAAAGTCGGGGTTGATCTTTATCAGCCCCGGCAGGTAGGTTTCCAACAACTGCTCTTTACTGTAGTCAAAGTAGGGATGGTCGGGTGGCAGGTAGTCGCCGCAGTAGACCAGGTGATCACCGCCATAGTGCTCGGGAGAGACATAGTTGGTGTGCTCGACCAGGCCCATAAAGGGAAACTCGTCTCCCTTGGGCAGGTTGATCCAGTAATGGCCCTCGGTCAGGCGGCGCTTGAGGGCCAGGATGAGCACCACCGCGCCCATTGATTTGAGCCGCGCCAGTTTTGCGGCATAGTCGGGGGGGAGGTCGGGTGTCAAGCGTAGCATTGCCTGTGGGGAGCAGGTGGCGATGACGCGCTCGTGCTCGAAAGTGCCCGCTATCGTCTCTAGCCGCAGGTGGCCTTCGACGGGGTGGATGGCTTGCACCGGTGTTCCCAGTCGCACATCCCCACCTTGCGTCTGTACTCGCTCGACCAGCAGGTCGCTAAAGCCCTGGAACCCGCCGATAAAGTAGCCCAGGCTGGCGGTGCGTTTGTGCAACCGGGCCCACATCCAGGCCATGTTCACGTCCCGGTAGTTTTCCGCGCCGAATTTACTGATGAGTAGTGGCTTCCACATCACCTCGTAGGCCCGCTCGCCGACCGCCCGGCGCAGCCACTCGTGCGCCGAAACGTGTTCCAGCGGACGCCAGTTCCTGGTAAGCGTCAGGTAGACGCCCACCAGCCCGAACCGCAGGCGGTCTATCAGCGGCAGCGGAGTGAACTGGAGTACGCGGATGGCGCGGTGCAGCGGCGGCAAGGGGATGAACTTGAGCGCGGGGACGGGGCTGTCCATTGGGTAGAGCCGGCCCTGGTGGTAGATGGAGGTGGTGGGCCAGGGAAAGAAGAGCCGGTCGCTGGCCCCCAGTTCGCCTATCAGGCGGATGACGACGTCGTCGGAGGCGAACCAGTGACGGTAGGAGTGATCGAGGGGCCACTCCCAGCGCTCGTCGTGGAACCCGGCCGAGAGTCCTCCGGCGTAGGGCCGCGCTTCGTAGATGGTGACGGTGTGGCCTCGCTTTGTCAAATCGTAGGCGGCTGTGAGGCCGGTTATGCCGGCGCCGATGATGCCTATGTTCATATCAGCAAGATAAGGCACGTGCAGATTAGTATAATGAGCGCGTCTGCTCTACTCAATCAAGTCATGTCGCCTGTTGACCTCAGCCAGCGCCTCCAACGCCGTGCTGGCGACAATCGGATCGGGGTCGGCCAACGCGGCTCGCAGCGGCTCGACGTCGGCGGGGCGACCGGTCTGGGCCAGTACTTGCACGGCAGCCAGGCGAACCGACGTATCTCCCTCGCTCAATGCCCGCCGGAGCATTTGCCGCGCCGCATCGCCCACGCCCACTCCCGTGCCCTGGGCCGCCGCCCACGTGATGAGCCAGGGCAACTGCTCGATCTCGGGCAGGGGCGCGACTCCGAACTGTTTTTCCTGTTCCTCTATCTCAGTCAGCGCCGCCAATGCTCCGGATCGCACGATCCACTGCTCGTCCTCTCGTGCCATTTTCTCCAGCAGATCATAAGCCCCGGCCTGCTCCAACCCGAGGACCACCGCCCGCCGAACCATCACGTCCTCCGACTCGGCCGCCTCGCTCAAGAAAGCCACCCCTTCTTCTCCACGTTCGGCCAACACTTGGGCTGCCACCGGCTTGAGCGTCTCGTCTCCCTCCAGCAGCACCCACTCCAGGAGGCGCGTGGCCGCGTCAATGTGCAGGTAGGCCAGCCCACGTACAGATGCCTGACGCACGGGGAGGGCCTCGTCCGCCAGCATGGCCTCAAAGTCTGGCAGGTCCGCCTCGCCCGCGATTTTAGCCAGCCCCAGAATGGCGGCGGCGCGCACCTCTGCGTTGGGATGTTGTAGCGCCTGCTTGAAAAGATAGATGATGCCGGGCACATTGGTCACCGCCAGCGCCTCCGCCAATGCCTGCCGGACCATCGCGGGCTGATCCGGCTGCAGGAAACTATGCGCCATTGTCCTCATCGCCACCTCGCGCCAGGCGGCTCCCTCTGGAGCCACGCTGATCCAGGAACACAGGGTGTGGAGGCGGGTGTGGAACATGTCGTCAGGGCGGCGGAGGTGCGCTGCTACCAGTGGTCCCATATCACCGAGTTCGGCGTAAAAGCGCAATACGTCAGCCCAACGAGGGTCGTCCAGATACTCGACGAGGCTGGCAGGAGCGGCGGCGACCAGTTGGCGCGCCGCCAGATACGCCTGCCACAGTGGGTGGGTGAAGGCGTAACGATGGCCTCCCACCGGGCGAAACAAACCGGACTCGCCGGTCAGCGTGCGCCAGGCGTGGGCCACTGCGCGAGTTGGCCGTTCCCCGGACGGGGGCAGAGCCGCCTCGATTGCTGCCTCGATTTCCTCGCGGCCAGCCGTGGCGCGTCTCTCTTGCTGGAGGCTCAATGCCACTTGTCCTAGTGCCGCCCGGTAGGTTGCCGATGACGAGATTTCACCTTCCGGCTCTCGCCACAGCAGCAAGCCCATCGCCCGGTCGAACAAATCCGCCCGATTGTCCGGCGATTGTCCGTCCGCGAGATGCACGAACGCCCGCAACGATAATTCCAGCGGGCAGGAGCCTACCCGCGCCGCAGACCACAATGCGGCTGCCAACGCCCAGGTGACAACGGGGGCCGGCTCGTCGGCCGGAGGGCAGGCATCCACCCACTGCCTCGCGAATGTCTCCACCTGCCCGGTATCCCACGGCACCAGGGTCAAGGGGACAAAGCCGGCCTCGGTCAGAGGCGCGTACCCTCGCGTCCCCGCGCCGACCAGCCACAGGTTGCCCGGCAGAGCAGCGACCAGGTCTGCCAACCACGTTGCTGCCCGCTGGCGCTGCTGCGGCAATAGTTCATCCCACCCGTCGGCCAGAACGATGGCCTGACCGGCCTGCAGGCGTTGGCGCAGGAGCCGCAGCATCCCACTGCTACTTTCGCCAGCGGCCAGGGCTGCCCTGGTGAGTCTTGCCAGCCCATCGTTCTGTTCTCTTGCCAGGTCTGTCTCGTCCCAGTTCATCGCCGGCAGTGACACGTAGAGTGGCAGTCGTTCCTGGAGCAGTTCCGGTGTGGTGTCTGTCTCAGCAGGGGGGCTTTTTTCATCGCTCGTCGCGCGGGCGCACACGAGGACGAGGTGGGCCAGGAGTGTCGTCCGCCCCGTTCCGGAGGCGCCCAGGATCACCAATTGAGGATGTTCCCCCAGGATTCTGTGCAATGGCAAGACGCGCGGGGCGAGAGGTACAGGCTCAATCTCTGAGGCGGATTGAGGAAGCGGCGGGGGCGAGAGCAGTTCAGGTTCGACAAAGACGGTGTCCAGCGGGGCCACGTGTGCCGGAACGGTGAGAGAGATCGCTCGACTGGCGACCAGTTTGCGATAGTACGCCTCGTCGCTGGCCTGCAAGCGGCGATATAGTTTGCCCAGCGGGGACACCACGGTCTCGCAGCCCATCCGCAGCGCGTCGCGAAAGCGGTAGACCAGCCATGCCAGCAGCAGGGCCACCGCCGCGCCGATCAGCGCCGACCACAAGTCAAACTGCCAGGGCTGAGGGGCCGGAGCGTGTGCCGGCAGATAGCGGATGGTGGAATAGACGATACAGAGCACTGCTCACTCCAGTGATTTAAGATTTACGGATTTGAGATTTGGAGATTTGAAGAGCGATGTCCAGGGTGTTCCAGAATTTAAAGTGTCCCAGGCCATAGCCTGTCATTCTGAGCCGGAGCGCAGCGGAGGCGAAGAATCTCGCCTTGGATAGGTGGTTTGGGCACTGTAGCGTGAGATTCTTCGCTTCACTGCGTTCTGCTCAGAATGACGCTGGGATGATTATTTCTCTGGAACAGCCTAAATCCGTCAATTTTTAATCAACAATCTTTAATCACTATGATAGTCAGATTGGCGCGAATGTCAACTCGCCGAACACGCCCGCATTTGGTATATTTGCACTATTGACCCCAGGCCGTTCAGGCGTTAAAATAAGGGTGATGTTGGGGGATGGGTTCCCGCCCCCCGATCCCACATCAAAAAGAGTGTTTGTGGTTACCCTCCTTTCGCAAGCCACGGCCTCCTTGTAACAGAGGAGGCCGTGGCCATTTTCTTGGCCCATCACTGTTCACGGCGGCGACACGATGAAACGTTCACAGTTGTCGCAGCAGACCGCTCCATCCTGTCGCAACTGCCATTTCACGCTCGGCGACATGAGGACACCGCATCCGCCACACCATGCCCCATCGCGCACCTGGACCACGGCCAGCCCGCCTTTCCTGCGCCGCAGGGATTGGTAGGTGGCCAGGTCGCTGGCCTCGATGCTGGGGAGTAGTGCTGATCGGGTCTGCTCGATTTCCACCAACTGTTCCTGCAACACCTCCCGTTCGGCCATCAGGGCCGCTTGTTGAGCCGACCAGCGGGTCTGGGTCTCGTCCAGGTGCGTCTGAGCCTGTGTGCGCGCGGTCTCTGCCTCCTCTCGCTCGATCATGGCCTCCAGTAGATCATCCTCCAGTTTTTGCCGCCGCCGTTTGAGCGAAGCGATTTTTGCTTGTTGATCCGCCAATTCTTTGGGATTCTTGACCGCGCCGCTATAGAGCCGTTGTTCAGCGCGCACGATCCTGTTCGTCAGTCCCCGGCTCTCTAGTTCCAGGTCGCGTTGCCGGAGCGCCCATTTCTTGACCAGCGACTGTGTGCTCTCCAACGCCCGGCGTGCTTGTTTTAGTGCTTTGCTCTCTCCCAGCGCAGCCTCTACTTTTGCTAGGCGATCTCGCTTCGTATCCCCGTCGCTATCTAGGCATTGAAGGCGATGCAGGTTCATTCCCCTCGTCATTGGTTGCCCTCCTGATCATTAGAACATGGATTGGGAGGATGGGTGGATCGGAATGGTTCATTCCCCTCGTCA
>CAYQTW010000078.1:0-5222 GCA_964420485.1 uncultured Anaerolineales bacterium | reverse complement strand
GGATTGGGAGGATGGGTGGATCGGAATGGTTCATTCCCCTCGTCACCGGTCGCTCTCCTGATCACGGAACAAAAAGGGCCTGATGCCGGTGGGCATCAGGCTCTTTGATCAAACATCCAGTATTGAGCATCCTGTGTTGGACATTCGGCATCAGTCTTCTGGGCTCGGCTCAGACTCCGGCGTCGCTTCAACATCCTCGGCGGTCTCAAGAGCCGGCGCGGTTGTCACCGGTTGAATATCAGCGGCGTCATCATCTGCTTCAACGGACTCGACGGATTCAACGGACTCGGCAGTCTCAACAGCCGGCGCGGGGGCTCTGGCCCTGGTATGCCGCACGACCAACAGCGCCACTCCCCCCACGATGCACAATATGGCGAACAGTTGTGCAGCCGCGATGGGGCCGATCATCCAGGCGTCGGGGCGAAAGTACTCGATGAAAAAGCGGCCCAATGGATAACCGATGATGTAACCCAGGAGGAGGTCTCCCTCCAACAGCCGGTCCTTGAACTTGTGCGCGATCAGCGCCAGGGTAAAGAACAGCAGCAGACACCATAACGATTCATACAGGAAGGTGGGATGGAAGAGGGTGTCGGGCGGGTAGGTGATGAGATTGTTGTAGGGGATGATGCGGTGCTCCGGGGCAATGATCAGGCCCCAGGAGGAATTGGTGGGTGGCCCGTAAAGTTCCTGGTTGATAAAGTTACCCCAGCGCCCGATGGCCTGGCCCAGTGCCAACCCCACCGCGCCATAGTCGAGCCACTGTAGCGGTCGCAGTTTGGCGCGCCAGGCGTAGATAACTACCCCCAGTATACCCCCAATGATGGCTCCGTAGATGCCCAGGCCTCCCTGTCGGATGTACAGGATCTCGATGGGGTGCTGACGGTAGTAACTCCAGCCCACCATCCCGCCCTGAGGATGGGAGAAGACGTGGTAGAGCCGGGCGCCGATGACGGCCAGGATGATGGCGATGATGAGCGCATTCCAGACGTGATCGGGGTTCTCGCCATCCTGCCTGGCCTTCCAAGCGGCATACACGGCGCCCAGCATGACGCCGGTGACGATCAAGACGCCGTACCAGTAAATGCCGAGAGTCGGGGTAATGTGAAAGATAATCGGGTCAAAAGGTGGTTTCATGTGCTCCTCCTGTCGTGGGTGTGCGGCGGATTATACCACAAGCGGGCTAGTTAGCCAGTCGCCAGCACCAGCACGAAGAGCATGAGCATACCCAGCAGTGACAACGCTGCAATGATCAGCGCCGGCACTATGGTCGCAGTGATGGCTCGGCCAATGCTAAAGTCGCTGGCGACGGTCAGGGCTTTGACGTAGATGGCGATGCCCCACACTGTCGTCACCAGCCCGAGTGTTGGCCCCAGACATGACACAAAGCCCAGGAAATCCAGGACGTGTGGCACAGCGTAGAGGGCCGTGGCCCCCAGCATCTGAGACACCGTCGCCCGGCCTCCCATCAGTTTGGCGACCAGTAGAACCCACAAGGAGTATCCCATCCAGCCCGCCAGCCGGCTAAAGGGCAGCGACAGGAAGGCGCCCAGGTCTTGCAACACGCGCCCCACGGGTTCGGGCCACTGGGTCGGCAGGCTCTCGATGTCAAAGCCTATTCCCATCCCGATTCGCATATAAGCGATTATCTCTTGTTCAAAGCCCGGCGGCAGGTCCAGGTACGGCCTCACAGCGTCCAGAGACTTGGCGAACTCCTGGATGCCCACTTCTGCCTCTTGCTGCTGGGTCTCGATGGTTGGTAGGCGCAGGTCATTGATGACATCTACGATGAACGGGATGAGACCTGCCAGCAGCGTCACCAGCACCAGCAGCGCCAGTCCGCGCTTGAGCACGTCGGCGCGGGCAACGTGTTGGACATAAGCCTCATCTCGGAACAACAGCACATCCCAGGCGAATTCGAGTAATTCTTTCATTGTGACGTACCTCCAACAATCAATGCTGCGACCGCGCCGCCCAGGCAGGCGACGAATGAGAGCAGCACGAGAAAGGCGACGTAGGGCAACAGCGTCGCCGCCAGAGCCCGGCCCCCACTCAGCCGGTGGCATGTCTTGAGCGCCACGTAGCGGCAGAGCAACGTCCACGTGCCCACTACTCCGCCAACGACGACGTAGGGCAAGAACGCGGCCAGGTTCAGCAGTTGAGGCGCAACGGCCAGTGCAGTGCAGCCCAATGTCTGGCCCAGGCCCCCTTGCCCGCCTAGCAGCCGGGCGCAGAGATAGGCTATCAGTCCATACAGCAGCCACCCGAAGCTCAAACGGAGCGGCACCAGGATGATACCCAGCGCAGCCTGGCCGATGCTCGGCGCACCGAACATCTGTGGAAAGACACTCCATCCCCACTCGTATTGTTGTCGAAACATTTCGCGGAACTCGGGGTCACTCTCCAGTTCCTGGTACCAGTCCATTTGCTGGATGCCTTGCAGCACGATTCTCTGGATGTCCGCCATGTTTGGCGTGGTCGCCCATTCCATCGTTGTCCCCACCAGCCCGGTCAACGCCACGGCCACGGCGATCAGGACGACGATTACCAGGCCGCGCGGCACCGGGTTCGAGACATCGCGCATTTCGGCGTAGGGTGTTTCGCTCAGAAAGAGCGCATCCCACGCCAACCGTATCGTTTCCTTCATTGCATTACCTCCTACAATAGGGGCGCTGTTACAGTAGGGGCGCGGGTACCGCGCCCCTACTGCCGGCCTAAAATCTTGACCAGTGTCTGGGCCAGGCAAAAGACAGCCCAGCCGGCGAACAATGTCCCGGCCAGTGCCACTTTTTGTTCGTCCATGACCGGCTTCACGCAGACGCCCTCCGGCGTCACCTCGACGACGGCGATGGGGCGGGCTTTTGCGCCACCTCCGCCACCTCCGCCGCCAGCCTCCTCCGGAGCCTCTCCCTCTGGGGCCTCCTCTTTGACCGCCGGCCCGTGCCCGACCCCCAGTCCAAAGCCGTAGCCAATCTCCGCGACGGGGATGACGGTGCGGCCTTCGGCGGTCACGGGCTCGCCGAAGCAGGCGTTGACGTTGGCTTTCTCTCGCAGGTCGGCGAAAGAATCGAGCAATGTCTGTATCTCCTTATCCATTTGTTGCCTCCTTATTTTTTACGTGTATGCGACTTGCACAACTCGATCCAAGCGGCGGGAAAATCCAGACACAACCGGTAGGAAAGTAAAAAGTTGAGGCCCAGCACACCATCCACCTGATACGGGAAAGGACGCTCAGTGAAAATGACCTCCAGCGGCGACTGTTCCTCGCCAAAGATTCGTAATCCAGGTATCTCAATCACCCCTTCGGTCACCAGTCCGATCATTGTGTTTACGCGCCGCTGTTCCTTGGATACACCCAGGTCAATGCCTACCTCGGTGAGTAGCGTAGCCCGCAGCATAGTCATCGAGGCATCGGTGTCCAGGATCAAAATGATGTCCTGATCGTCCTTGGGCCCAAAAACGCGACCAGCGACGAGAATGACACCAAACTCTATGCCAATGAGGGGGTAACGAATAGCCATGATGGCAACATCTCGTGTTCTTTGGGTACGATGGGGCCAGTGTAGAAGGTAGCCCCGTGGGTTACTTTTCTTTGCATAATCAATTCGTGCAATCCTTCCCTGCTGGGGTGATGAGCGATCAAAATCCCTTTGCTAGGGCGTTCATATTTGTCTCGTTCCACCACCTCAAAGTAGATCCATTCGTCCGGATAGCGGGCGAACATTGCGTCAACTGTCTCGACGTGGCCAGTTCGTTTCTTGACCATCACTTTACCTCCTGGGTTCCATCTCTATCTGCCGGCTAACTGCTACTCTTGTGCATCAGGCACACGGCCGGCGCCAGCAGCAGCGGGATGATGAGCGCCGCTAAGAGTAACCCACCGATCGCCTGAGCTGTCTTGTCCTTAATGGGAATACGGCGTTCACCAGCCTCGTCCCGTTCCAGGATCGCCACAGGCCGCATCGCCACGAAACCCCATCCCTGCGCATTCACTCTGTCGCTGCCGAGGAAAGCCCGCCGCCGTACACGCCCAGTCACGCGCACCAGCGGTACCAGTTCACGCGCTCCAACACGGATAGGCTGCCCCTCGACGATCTCACCCATCGTCGGCTTCTGCTTCCCGACAGTCCGTTCGTTCATCGTTCCTCCTTCCTATCCTTGTCTACTTGTTTCCTTCTTATCCTCAACCGCCAGCAATTTCTCCAGCAACATCACCTCCTCCTCCCGCGTGCTCACTTTGCCGTCCAGCCGGGCGTCGCGCAGCGCACACAGCAATTGCCCAAAGAGCGGGCCGGGCTTTAACCCCATTGCTTTCAGGTCATCGCCGGTCAGTTCCGTCTCCACCAGCCGCCACTGCGTCTGGTAGCGTAGGAGTCGCTCCCGTAGTCGCCTGCGGTCTGTCGCAACCCAGGCACCGGCCAGTACCCGGGCAGGGTACGGCTCCAGCAGGCGGTAGACGATGCTGGGCCGGCGTGCTTTTCCCAGTCGAGGCAAGGTCTCCTTCAGGCTGTGTAAAAGGATAAAGTCCTCCGCGTCGTCGCGCGGCATCATCAGACGAGCGATCAATTTCTCCAGCGCCTCATCGTTGAGCCGGTACGCCAGCAAGGCCAGGTACATCCAGCATCCAGCATCTAGTTTCCAACACTTGGCATCCAGTTGTTCTCGGAAGGCCTGATACTTTTTGCGCAACCATTCATCGCAGTGCAGGTCGGGCTGGATGTAAGCCAAGACGCCCAGTTCGTCCAGACGGCACAGCGCCCGTTCTGGCTCAGCCTCGCAGAAGATCTGCTCCAGTTCGTGGCGCAAACGGTCGCCGCTGACCCGTTTCAAAAGCGGTAGTGCATCGCTGATCAGTTCCTCGCTGCGAGGGTCGAGGTGAAACCCAAGCCGGCTCTCCAGCCGGGCTGCCCGCAGCATACGGGTGGGGTCGTCTGCAAAACTGAGGCTATGCAGAACGCGGATGACGCCGCTCTGCAGGTCGGCCTCGCCGCCGTAAAAGTCCAAGAGTTCCCCCCAATGGTCCGGGTCGAGGCGGATAGCCAGCGTGTTGATGGTAAAGTCGCGCCGGTGGAGGTCCTGCTTGATTGAACTGCGCTCCACCTGCGGCAGGGCGGTGGGGTAGGTGTAGAACTCGGTGCGCGCCGTCACAAAGTCCACGCTGGGCGGTAGGGGCGGGGTAGCCCCGCCCCTACCGTGGTCAGCGACATGGCGCCAGACGTGCTGTG
>CAYQTW010000077.1:2296-10610 GCA_964420485.1 uncultured Anaerolineales bacterium | reverse complement strand
GGAGGCAGAGCAATGGATCAATCGGGATGGCTTGGGGTGGGGCTGTTTGTGCTAATTGTGGTCGTCGCTGGCGTTGCTCTGTACCTGTATCTGGATTATCGGGCTGGCCGGGATCGAGCCCAGGCTGCCAGGCTACAGCGAGGGCCTATACACCCGCTCCTGCCCCCCGGCTCGCCGCTGCCCCCGGTAAAAGTCGAAGAACAACCACGTATCGCCTTTGGCGAAACTTATGATCCAGGGAGCCAGAGCAGTGGTGGATCACCCGGTATGCAGTCAGCCACAGACAGCCGAACCTGCCCGGTATGTCGTCGCTCTATCAACGCCGAGGATTATCCGGCTGACCGGGCGATCATCTGTCCCCACTGCCGCACACACGTGCACGTGGAGTGTTGGGAGTATTCATCCAATCGTTGCCCGAACTGTGGCCGGTGACCACTATGACAGAGACTGAACTTCAGGCGACTCACCTGGTTCAAGAACCCGATTCTCCCTTCGACCGCCAGGCTCGCATCCCCTGGTGGGATCAGGAGAAGCTGGCCCGCGCGCGGGTGATGGTGGCCGGCGCCGGGGCGTTGGGTAACGAGGTGCTCAAAAACCTGGCTCTTATGGGTGTAGGCACCCTGCTCGTGGCGGACTTTGACACCATTGAGGATTCCAATCTCAGCCGGGCAGTGCTTTTCCGCCAGGCCGACGTCAGTGGCCGCAAGGTCGAGATCGCTGCCGAGCGGGCCCGCCACCTTAACCCTAACCCGGTGGCTATCGTCTCCGCCTTACACGGCGACCTGGTGTGGGAGGTCGGAGACGGCGTCTACCGCCACGTGGAACTGGTGATCGGCTGCCTGGATAACATTGAAGCCCGCCTTGCTTTGAACGAAGGCTGCTGGAAGGCCGGCATCCCCTGGATTGACGGCGGCATGTACGAACTCTCCGGCAGCGTGGCTGTGTACGATGCCAGCCCGGAGCGAGCCTGCTACGAGTGTGGTACGGACGAAGACGCCTACCGCCGGGCCAGGGAGCGCTATTCCTGTTCCGGCCAGGCGGTCAAGGCCAACATCCTGCAAGGCCGGGAGCCGACGACCCAGACCACCTCGGCGCTGGTCGCCGCGTTGCAGAGCCAGGAGGCGATCAAACTACTCCACGGGCTGGAGAGTTTCGCCGGGCGCAAGGTGGTGTACCAGGGGTATAGTCAGAACTTTGACCTGCCGGAACCATCAGCCCTGATGGTGGTGCAACTGACCGTCAACCCTGATTGTCTGTGCCACAACTATCAATCGAGGTACGAAGAAGTGGTCGAGTTGGCGTGGGCCAGCGCGGACACAACTTCTGCCCGCGATCTTCTGCGCTTCGCGCAAGATGAACTGGGGATCGAATCCCCATGCCTGGAGTTGGGGCGTGACTTTGCAGTAGAAGCAGTGTGTCCAATCTGCAATCTGCGCAGCAGGTTAGGGAAGCCAGGCTTTCGGGTAACCGACCTGGAACTGGCTTGCCCGGTCTGTGAAGTCACCTGTCCGTTGTGCGGTACCCGAAGCCGTGGCGTGCCCGACTGCCCCAATTGTGGACAGACCGACATCAACGAGCGGCGACTGGTCACATTCCACCAACTGCGGCTGGATCGGGAAGAGATTGAGCCATTCCTGGACTATCCGTTGATTAACCTGGGTATCCCCCGGTTGCACGTCTTGCAAATAAAGGATGGAGCCGGCAACCGGACTCTGGTAGAATTGAGCGGCGACCTGGAGAGTGCCTTTGGCGCATCTGCCAGGTCAGAGCAATCGTGTTGAGAATCTATCCAAAAGTAAAGCATCAAAAACAAAAGGAGGTACTTTACCATGGCCAAGACTATTCGTAATCTGAGCATCGTCAACCAGGCGACCAACAAGGTCACACCTGTACCGTCCATCCAGGGTGACGTAACGGCCGGTGAATTGTTGCCAGCGTACGCCAAGCAAATCGGTCTGCCGGACAACACGCGTGGCAAGTTGGTGCGCAAGTTGACACAGGTGGAACTCCCAAGCAACCAGACCCTGGAAGGAGCCGGCATTGAAGACGGGGAAACCTTGATTGCCTACATAGACATGGTGCCGGGGGAGAGGCATATATGAGCGTCCACGAAGCGCGGCTGCAAGCCGAATACCAGGCCATGCAAGAGTTCCGCAGCCGGGTGGTAACCTGGGAGGCCGTCGGCACCAATGATCCTCCCGACACGTACAGGATCACTTACCGCCTGCGCAGCGTAGTGGAATTCGACGGTGACACACCGCGCTACCACGGCCAGCATCAGGTGGAAGTTCATCTCCCACCAAAGTACCCGCGCTGTCCGCCGACGGTGAACGTGATAAGTCAACCCTACGTCTTGCATCCCAACATCTACAAGTCTGGCCGGGTCTGCATTGAGGATCGCTGGAAACCTGTCGGGATGTACCTGGACACGATCTGCGAGTTGGTGGGACAACTCGTCGCCTACCAGAAGATGAATCTGTCGAGCCCCGCCAACCCGGATACAGTACTGATGGCATGGGTGGAGGCCAATCGTCACAATCCTGCTGTTATCCCCACGGACTCGGTCCAGATCCGCCTGCCGCAGGTGGAGGATGCGATTGTTTGGGGCCGCGAAGAGGATGTGCCGCTGCCACGTATCCAGTGGTGACAGGCAGGTGCACGATGTCTGAACAACAGGCTCGGATCGTCTTTGGTCAACCCTACGAAAGAATAGCGGTACCGGAAGAAGCCTTGCCAGAGCACTCCTGGCCCGGCCCGCGGGGTAGCGACGTGTCCCGAGAAAGTCCTTTCCAGGTGTTCTTTTACCAGGACGTTCGGGATGCTATGTGGCAACACGCCCGTGAGAGCCCTCGACTGGAGTGTGCCGGGGCTCTCTTCGGCTCCCCATTTGCTCAACCTGAGACGCTGGAATCTTCAGGGGTGCCGGTGACTTTTGTGATCGTCGCCGTCGCTATCCCGTACGCCACTCCTGAGCAGGCTCAGGGCCACGTGCGCGTCACGGCCGAGGCGCTGGCGGCGGCGGATGCTTACGTGGCACGTGAGCACGCGGGCCTGCGACCGGTCGGCTGGTACCACACCCATCCGGGCCACGGCATCTTCTTGTCGGGCTATGACTATGTTATAACGCGCAGCATCTTCAACGCCGCGTGGCACGTGGCGGTGGTGCTGGATCCGCTGCGCAACGAGATGGGCTTGTTCCGGGGAGCGGAGGGGGAGCGGCTGCCGGGGTACCGGGTTCTGCGCGAACTGCCCATAGAACTGGCCCTGATGCAACTCTACAACCAGGGTCGCGATCTGATGGACGTCGGGCGGCTGCCAGAAGCGCTGCGACGTTTCCAGGAACTGGAAACATTGTTCCAGGAAAAGCGACCGCTCCTGACCTTCTGGCGCGATAAGCCAGTCTATCGGGACATGGATCAACACCGCCGGCAACTCGAAATTGCTTTGCAGAATTCGGGTTATGTCCTCTCTACCCCATCTACTTTGAACGGTCCCGATGTTCCGCAAGAGCAAGCGAAAATTTCACGAACCGATATTTCACAAGACGAGACAAGAGGTACAGTGGAGCGCAAAGCGACTCCACGCCCCGTCCACCAGCGGGTCGCAGATCGCACGCTAGAGACGGCTGAAAGGGTAACAAGTTTGCCCGGCAGGTTTTTTGGTGGAGCGAAATCCGTCCTGTCAAAGTTACTCCACAGAAAAGGCAGTGCGAATGGGTAATCATTATCGCGAGGTTCTTGCTCCAGGATCTCCCTTTGTCGGCCAAAACTGCCCGGTTAGCCGCCGGACACTGCAAGCCGGGCACGAGGTCGTGATCTGCGCCGACTCGCAGACGGCGTTCCAGGCAGAGAGCTGGGAGTACCTGGAGGAAGTATGCCCGTTCTGCTCGACAGGTGGGGCAGAGGTGTCGGTAACCCAGGTGGTCGAGGAGCGCCCTCCGGCCGCCGCTGCCTGGTTGTCTATTCCAGGTCATCCCACTTTTCCGTTGGTCCGCGACATCGTCAATCTTGGGCGTGGGCTAGACAACGATCTGATCCTGGACGACGGCCACATTTCGGAGCATCACGCCCGCGTCCGGCGCACGGGTAAGGTGTTCTACCTGTTCGATCTGGCCAGCACCAACGGTACCTGGGTAAACGATCACCGGATCTATCGCCTGTTGCTGAGGGATGGCGATAGAATCCGAATGGGGAATACGGTTCTGATTTTCAAGCGGGCAACCGAAGATGAGTTCTCCGGCATGCCGGCGTAACTGATATGAATGAAAATCAGACAATTCGGCCAGGTCTCTCGCTTCCACACGACCCGGCCATTCAGGAGCAAAGAAGTATGAGTCACACACACGCGAAGGTTTCATTAGACAACAATCTATCGGCCGGCTGCGCCACCCACCCCGGCCGGGGACGGGCGGTCAACGAAGACAGCCTGGGATTGCCCAAGGGAATCCCGCAGGCAACGCTGGCCCGCAAGGGACATCTGTACATCGTTGCCGACGGCGTCGGTGGATACCAGGCCGGCGACGTTGCCAGCCAGATGGCAGTGGAGATCATCCGCCGCGTGCACTACCAGGATCCCGACCCTGACATCGCTGCCTCGTTGCAGAGTGCCGTCGCGGCGGCCAACGCGGAGATATATCGTCAGGCCCAGCAGCCTGCTTATGCCCAGATGGGGACGACTGTGGTAGCGGCCGTGGCGCGGGGGGACGAACTGATTGTGGCCAACGCGGGCGACAGTCGCGCCTATCTCCTGCACGGGGGCGCCTTGCAACAACTGACCAGCGACCACACCTGGGTGGCCGAGCGAGTGGCTGCCGGTCTCCTGACCCCCGAGGAGGCGGCTCGCCACGATATGCGCCACATCGTCACTCGCTCTCTGGGGGCGGAACCCACGGTGGAGGTAGACGTGCGCTCTCATCGGCTGCTGCCCGGCGACCGGCTCTTGCTGTGTAGCGATGGTGTGTGGGAACCGGTGGCCGAGACAGAAAAAACTCGCCTGTTGAGACACGGGAAGCCACAAGCCGCAGCAGCCGCGCTGGTGAACCAGGCTGTTGCGGCCGGCGGCGCCGACGACGCCACGGCGCTGGTGGTGGAAGTCGGGCCGGCGCGCGCCGGGGTGCTGGGGCAGATGGAGCGGGTCATTGCAACGGTGATGGCTTCGCCGCAACAGCGAGCGTTGGTAATTGGATTAGGCGCTGTCTTGATCCTTGCTCTGATCATCTGTAGCGTCACGCGACTATTCCCAAGAAGGGCTGCCCAAGTATTACCAATGGCCACTCTGACACAAACGGCACAGGCATCCCCAATACCCACAATACCACCCGCGACGCCAACCACAACCACCGCACCGTCCACCGCAACGCCGCTTCCTGAGCCGGCCGCTACATCCACAGCTGTACCAGCACCTACGATAAGTGTAAGCGAGAGATACTGTATTCTGCCGTCGAAGAACCCGGCGGTAGGACCTGACTTTCCCGCAAATGCGCTTGATCCCAGTAATTGTGTACAGATCCCAGACACATCTATTCCGGTGAACGCAGACATTGGGATTCCAGACAAAAGCATCATTCAGGACTGTGGTAAACCAATCATTCAAGTAACGTATGGCGGCCATTCTTACTCGATCTTTCCCGACCGGGTTGGCCGTCGCTATAGCGATGGGAGTTGCCAAGATATCCCAGACTGGCGTGATTTCTTCAGATATCCGAGGCATCAGTAAAGTGATGCCGCTTGAACACAACACCTTACGCATCATGGAAGGAGCATCAGCATGAACCAATTACTTTCTCTCACCGCTGCCGGCCTGACCGACCCCGGCGTGCAGCGCCAGAATAACGAGGACACCTGGGGCGAACCGCCTCCCAACCTGACACCTGAACTGGCCACCGCCAAGGGCTACCTCTACGTCGTCGCCGACGGCGTTGGCGGACACCAAAGCGGCGAGGTCGCCAGCCGTATAGCGGTTCAGGTCACTCAGCAGGTCTACTACGCCGACCCCAACCTAGACGTCGGCGCCAGCCTGGCGGCCGCTATCCAGGAGGCCAACCGGCGCATCTACCACCAGGGCATTGGCAGCGCGGGCGAGTTCGGCATGAGCACCACCATCACCGCCGCCGTCGTGCGGGGGAGCGAACTGGTGGTGGCCAACGTGGGCGATAGCCGCACGTACTTGATACATGGCGGTCAGCCCCACCAACTCACCGTGGATCACACCTGGGTGGAGGAGCGCCGCCAGGCCGGTATCCTGACCGCACAGGAGGCAGCCAACCATCCCCAGCGCAACGTCATCACCCGCTCGCTGGGTGGCAACCTGGAGGTGCAGGTAGACGTCTTCGGGCCGCATCCACTGGTGCAGGGAGACCAGGTGCTCCTCTGCACAGACGGCTTGAGCGACCTGGTGAGCGATCCGGAGATGGCCGCCGTGGTGGCGCAGAGCCGCAACCCCAACGCGGCGGTGCATCGGCTGGTGGATCTGGCGAAGAAGCGCGGTGCGCCAGATAACGTCACGGCAGTCGTGGTTAGCACAGGGCGGGGGAAGGCGGGCCCCGGCCCCGAACCGAGCAGCCTCGCGGTGCTAGCCGGGGTCCTGGGCGCGGTAGTGCTGCTGGCAGTGGCGGGTTTTGCATTGATCAGGCCCAGGCTTGGAGTGGCGCCACAGGCGACGACGACCCCTGCTCCAACATCATCGCCGACGGTGACGGAGACACCAACTCTGGCGGCGACTGCCGCGCCACTGCCGACCCCCGCACTGACCGCGCCGGAGGACGGGAAAGTCTTTCCCTTCCAGTCCCGGGGTGAGGTGACTCTCTCTTGGAGTTGGGGTGTCCTCCAACCGAACCAGCGCTTCCGTGTAGAATTGTGGGACGAGACAAGGAGACAGGAGGTAAAGTTACAGCAGCCGGTGGTGATGCAGCCATCTTCCTTCAGGTTGCCAGATTTACACGATGGCACCTACCGCTGGACGGTAGTGGTAGAAGAACAGAAAGACTGCGAAACACCGGAGAAGTGGAGTACAGTCGTAAAAGCAGGGGAGTGGAGGTTCGTGGTGTTGCCGCCTCCCACATTCACCCCCACACCGGTGCCTACGCCGACGGAGACACCAACGCCACTGCCTCCACCCACAGATGACGGTGGTGACGACAACGGTGACGACGGTGGAGATGAAGTACCGCCAGTTTCTCGGCCGACATCGACGTCGAGTTGAAACTGCATTAGTTGATCTAGATTCCAATGTCTGAACTGACCGGTCATTCTCTGGGACACTACCACCTCCTGGCCGAACTGGGCGGTGGAGGTATGGCGACCGTCTACCGCGCCTACGATACGCGCACCGGCCGGCTGGTGGCGCTCAAACTGCTCTTGCCCCACCTGTGCCACGACCGCGAGTTCGTCGAGCGCTTCCAGCGCGAGGGGCGCAACGCTGCCGCGCTGCAACACGATAATATAGTCCCGATCTACGAAAGCGGCGTCGTCGAGGGCTACCCCTACCTGGCGATGGCCTGCGTCGAGGGAGACACGCTGGCCGAACGGCTGGTTTGGCAACAGGGGCCGCTCCCGCTCCCGCGTGCAGCAGAGATTCTGGGTCAGATCGCCGCCGCACTGGACTATGCCCACGCCCGCGGACTGGTGCACCGCGACGTCAAGCCCAGCAATGTCCTGCTGGCCCGCGACGGGCAGGCGCTCCTGACCGACTTTGGCATCGCCAAGGCGGCCTGGGATAGCAAACTCACGCAGACCGGAACACGGATAGGCACTCCGACCTACATGGCCCCCGAACAGGCCCGGGGGCAGCCGGTGGACCGGCGCACCGACGTCTACGCGCTGGGAGTAATGCTCTACGAGATGGTAACCGGGCGGCCGCCCTTCCAGGGCAACACTGACGCCGTGCTCTACCAGCACGTGCACGAGCCGCCGCCTCCGCCGCGTAGCCTGAACCCGGCGCTGCCCCCGGCGGCCGAGCGGATCATCCTACGGGCACTGGCTAAGGACCCGGCCCGGCGGTACAAGACGGCAGGTGAACTGGCGGCCGCCTTCCAGCGCACGGTGGAACCTGTCACGCGCGTAGAGCCACCCACTCCCATCACACCCCAGACGCCGGGGGCAAGCCGTGCGCGCCCGGTGACGCCGGTTCGCCGCCCCCTCTCCTCCGGCCAGATTCTAGCGTTAGCCGGGATCGCAGGGATAGCGCTGATCGTCCTGGTTCTGGCTCTGAGTTCAAGGACGTACTGGTTACAGCCTATGTCGCTTCCGACAGTGACACCTTTGCCGGGCACAACGCCGACTTTGACGGCAACGCCTTCGCCGGTACGGACGGTGAC
>CAYQTW010000077.1:0-2286 GCA_964420485.1 uncultured Anaerolineales bacterium | reverse complement strand
CCCTCACCGACGCTAACGCCGACGCCGCTGCCGACGCTCGAATTGACCATGCCAGAGGATGGCACAGGCTTTTACTCCTGGCAGGAAGTGACGCTCTCTTGGACCTGGGCTGTGTCGTTGACGGAGAACGAACGTTTTGCCGTCGTTGTTCAGGACACAGAGGGTACCCCGGTGCTGACGGATACGGTGGGGCCGGGTGAGGAAATGGCGTTGTGCTTCAAACCGGCGGACTACAGGATTTGGGTGGGCACTTGCCGCTGGACAGTATGGGTGGAGCGGGAGGTGGAGGGAGAGTGGGATGTGATGGTGCAGGCGGAGGAGTGGCGCACCTTTCATGTGCTGCCACCGCCACCTACGGCCACACCCACGGAGATGCCCACCCCAGTGCCGCCGACGCAACCGCCTCAGCCTCCACCGCCGAAGCCGACAGCAACACCGCGCCGCTAACACATTGCCCTGGGTTCGGCCTGCATGGCAGCGGCTTCACTTGAACGTCCGGATTTCAGCATTGATACGAACGAAACAGACCAAGTCACATACGGAGGTGAAAAATGAACACAAGTCGCACACGATCTATCCGCATTGCCGCTTCGGCCCTGGGGGCGGGGATGGCACTAATCATCCTGTTGGTGACACTCGGCGGGGCGCGCACCCAGGCCGCGCTGTTGCGCAACTCTGGCACCGGCGATGATCCCGAAATCCGCCGCATCACCATGACCTCAGATCTTTTGGATTACTACGATCCTGAGAGCAGTGGCGGCATCACAAAGACCGCCTACTTTAGCAACACTGTGGCCGGTACCATCACGATGACCTTTGACATTTCCGGCACCACGCCGCTGGCGTTGACGGCTGGAGAGGCATTCAGTGAAGCAGTAGGGACCTTCACCTTCAGCAACACGCTCCCCTGGATCCAGCCCGTCACTTACACGGTGATTACTACTCACGGTTCGCAAAACAACATTCTCTATACCGCCACCAACACCAATGGTGTAGCCACCGTAGCTATCACCTATGTGCGTGACGTCACCGCACCGATGGCGATTATCGTTAGTCCCCCATCAGGTTACTTAACTGGCACCCAGTTGGTCATCACCGGCACGGCAACTGACTATGGCGGGAGTGGTGTGCGGCGGGTTCAGGTGATGACTGATACAACCTGGGTGACAGCCACAGGTACAACAACCTGGACATGTACCGCGGCAGTACCCATAACTGATGGAGTGCCCTACATCCTATCCGCCCACGCCGAAGACTATCTGGGCATCGTCCAGAGCCCCGCAGCCACCTGTGTCATCACTGTGGACAACGTTAGACCTGCCAACCCCGATGTTGTAACCACGACCAACGGTATGATGACTGGGACGTGGATGACTACCAGTACCGTCCCAGTGACCTGGAATCTGGTCACTGATGGGAGTGATGTGACCTACTACTATACGTGTACGACGACCAGTACCACTGTGGTGGAAGCCAGTGACTTGGATACAACGGCTCCTCCAGTGACGGACATGAGCCTCTCCCAGGGGGACAACTGGTTCCACCTGCGCACGCGAGACGGTGCGGGTAACTGGGCGACCGACACGGCGCATCTTGGGCCGTTTAAGATAGATACTGCCCCGCCTTTGATCTCCTCAGCGGTGATCACCGAAGACAGTGACTACCTTCACGCCGTAGGCATTCACTTGTTCTACACCGACACGATGCCCATATTGCAGGAGCACCAATTCTTGATCGGCGGCACAGCCAGTGACGAGGGATCGGGATTGGCGCGAGCGATTTTCTCTCCCGCTTTCAGTGACGCGCCTCTTGAGGATACGACGCCCGCTGCATGGAGGGCCAAATACGGTGTATCCGGAGGAGATGGCGAGGATTGGAGTAAGGGCGTCATCACAGTCACCCTTTATGACCAGGTTGGGCTGCCCGCTTTCCAATTCTTTACGTATACTCTTGACGGTACACCCCCCACCTCTGTAGTCACTGCAACCGCCAAGGAATCCTTCGGGAAAGCACCCATCAAGATCGAGTGGGACGCGGAGGACACTGATTGTGGGGTAAAGACCGTGGTACTCTACTACCGTCTCACTGCTGATGAGGGTTGGGAGCCATTTGGTGACGTCGGCACCGCTCCAACCGGGATGTTCGACTTTGTACCACCAACTGTCCTGATCACCGGGCCCATTACCTACGAGTTCGCCAGCGATGCCACCGATCATCTGGGCAACGCCGAGGGACTGCCGGGCAAGGCTGATACAACAATTATCGTCCGGCCTGTGCGTCTTTACC
>CAYQTW010000076.1:9461-10820 GCA_964420485.1 uncultured Anaerolineales bacterium | reverse complement strand
TCCCGCGCGTAGCGGTCGAAGGAGCCCTTTAGCACCGATTCTTTGGCAAACACGTCGTAGATGTCGTCGAAACTGCCGGGGTACTGGTCGAAGGTGACGTACATCACGCGGCCCACACTGACCTTGTCGGAGGGTTTGGGCCGCTGGCGGCAATCGTAGACGGCGAACTCCTCAAAGTCAGTGAGGATGGACAGAGGCAGTTTCGCGCTCCAGGCGTAGCGGCGCAGTTGGTAGGCCGGGCCGACGTCCTCTCCGATCCGCACGGCCGGTTTCTTGACCTCGAGGAAGAACTTGCGCGTGCCACCGACGCGGAAGCAATAGTCGGGCGCACGGGTGGCTCCCCCGACCTTGATGGCGTCCTCGTGCACCACGTCCTTGTACTGCTCGTCGTATCCCTGGACGTTATGCACGTCCCAGCCGAGCGCCTCGAAGAAGGGGTCAATGAACTCGACGCGCACGCGGGTCTCTTTGTAGCCGGCGCGTTTGTAGACGTCCAGGTTGCGCTCGAAGCGTTCGACTAATTCCAGGACTTTTGTGGGTGCTGTCATCTTGATTCGCTACGAGATACCCCGAAAGGGAGTTTTTTATGGACGAATAATGCCTTTGGCCGCTTTCAGCGCCTTACCCCACGTTGGAAACATATCGAAGAACACTTCCAGGTCATATCCGCTCATCCTTCGCACGTCTTCCGGCGTTGGCAAACGGCCCAATTTCGCTGCCAGGTCGCGCAGTTCCAATTGCAGTGCCTTCTTGGTGTACCTGCGCTGCGGCTTGCGTATGCTCTTGCGCTCCACGTACCCCTTACGCTTTACCTCGGCTATTTTCTCTCTCGTCATCATGACGTATCTCTCGTCAACGTCAATCGCCACATAGCGCCGCCCCAGTTTGACGGCCGCAACCGGCGTCGTGCCCGCGCCACAAAGCGCATCCAGCACGATGTCACCCTCGTTTGTGGAGAGACGGATGATACGTTCCATCAACGTTTCGGGCAACTGGCAGGGGTGATAGTCCCGGTCGCGTTTATGTTTAATGCGGTGAATGTCCCACCACAAGTCGGTCAGGCCCATTTTGTCGTCAACCCCTGCCGCTTTGCGTCGGCGAATACACGACTGGCGCAGGCAATAGTAGCGGGCGTCCAACTCTCCTACTTTATCGTAATTGAAGACAAAGTCAGTGGGATGTTTGGTGTAGAACAACAACCCATAGTGGGCCGGCATCAACTTGCCCCGTGGCTCGGACAGCGCGTCCCACACGATCCAGTTCTGAAAATAGAGACGCCGATTGAGAAACGCGGCGTGATACATCGTCCAGTGGGGCAGATTCAGAACGTACAGCGAACCGGTGGGTTTCAGTATCCGC
>CAYQTW010000076.1:4570-9361 GCA_964420485.1 uncultured Anaerolineales bacterium | reverse complement strand
TTCATCGTCGTAGACGTGATACGCCTTGTCGAGATTGTACGGTGGGTCAGCGAAAACAAGGTCTATAGAGTTGTCGGGATACTGCTCGAGTATTTCCACTGCGTCACCCTGGTGAACGACGTCGAACATTTTATCACCCACTTTGTTGGCGACGTCGCTGTATTTTACATCCGGTTTCAGGAAGCCGGGCAATCTGTACTGGGCAGCCGGCTCTGCCACAACTCTATCGCCACCAAGCCCTTCTTTGGGACCAATGAGGCCCTTGACCGTGCTGGTGGGTCTCTGGATGCCTGCTTGCTGAAACAGGTCGGCTTCTTTCCTGCGAGGCCCAAAGTCCAACATCCGCAGGATGGTCTCGAGAACAGGTTTAGAGATCCGGGTGTAGTTATCTGCCTCCGGTAAATCCTTCCACACGTCGGAGATCACATAGCCGTCGGGGTGCATCAAGTGCGCTTTGCCGCCCCAATCTTTGAGCGTCCTTTTGCAGAAGGCGCAATGCTGGTGAGGAAAGCGCGTTCGCCTGACGTTGAAACGAGCGTTGCCTTTGGTGAACAAAAGCACAGCCGCGTGAACTGAGGGCAAGCCGCTGTCTCTATGCTGTATCGTGGACTCGACTGCAATCCAGTACTTGAAATTCAGGTATTGGTCGAGGTAGACACCCAACTCTGGCAAGTATTCTGGGCGCCCCTGCACGAAAAGCAATCCCCCGTTTTTCAGCACCCGCACGCACTCGTTCAGGGTGAGGTTAAGGTTGAGATTGAGCGCAGTGGTGGCAACCACGATAAAGTCGAGAGAGTTGTTATCTGTTTCTCTCAACGTTCGGTTGAAACTGCTTCTGTCCGGATATATGATGTGCATAATCTTTTCAACCGCCGCAGCGGATGGGAAACGGATAAGCGGCTAGTCGCCGCCCCTTCATCTGTTTATCTGCCCAACGTCAATGACAGGCTGTTTCACAAGTCCTAGAGCACTTGGATCGGATCTGGCCAAAGGCGACTTTCGGGAATACCCCGAGTTGTCCTACACGGTGATCGATATTCCTGCGCCACTGCCATTGCCATCCAGCGTGAACCAATTGATACGATTCACAACTCGACAATGACACCCTCGTGGGGCCAGAGTTCGAGTTTGGACAGCGACACTTTTCCCTCCCGATCCAGACGGGTGGAGATGACGATCTGGCCTGCGTCCTCGCCGGGGACCGAGATGCAGCGCTGGTCGCTGCTAAAGTTGAGCGCGATCAGTCGCCGCTCGCCGCCGGCGGTGCGCAGGTAGACGAAACAATCGTCGTCGCCAACGTCCAATGATTGGTAGTCGCCCCCGTAAAGAGCCGGGCTGCCCCGGCGGTAGCGCAGCAAGCGCCGGTAGAGGTTCAGCATCGAGGCCGGGTCATCCGACTGAGCGGCGACGTTCCGTGTCTCGTGATCGGCCGAGACCGGCAGCCATGGTTCGACGGCGGAGAATCCGGCGTTAGCCCCCGCGTCCCACTGCATCGGCGTGCGGCACACGTCGCGGGTGCGCTCCGCGCCCAGGTTGACGCCCTGGGGGTCCTGTATCTTTTCCAGCGTGATGATGCCGTCCTCCATACCCAGTTCGTCGCCATAGTAGAGCGTCGGCGTGCCGCGCAGGGTGAGCAGCATCATCGCTGCGACTCGCGCCTGGGCTTGCCCGCCAAAGCGGGAAGCCAACCGGGGAGCATCGTGGCTGCCCAGCACATAGTTGGGCCAGGCGAAGGATGGCAGCGCCGCTTCCAGTTCGTCCACGGATTGGCGCATGGCCCGGGCCTGCCAGGGTTGCTGCATCAGACGAAAGTTGAACGGCAGATGCAGGCCGTCGCCGTTCTTGCCATAGTACTTTATCCAGCGTGGCAGTTCGAACCATATCTCGCCAATGCCGCACCGCTCATCGTACTCGTCAAGTACCTGGCGCATCTCGCGGATGATCTCGTGTACCTCGTCCTGGTCCTGATTGTAGACTTGCAGTAGTCTGCCGGCGAGGTCATTGGGCGGCAGATTCGGGTCGGCGTCCAGGTTCGGTGGATTGTCGCGCAGTTCAGCGTCCTTGATCAGCAGGCCGACCACGTCCATGCGAAAGCCGTCCACGCCCCGCTCCATCCAAAAGCGAAGTACATCCATCATCGCCGCCCGCACCTCTGGGTTGCGCCAGTTCAGTTCGGGCTGCTCCTTTACGAATTGGTGCAGGTAATACTGGCCCGTCGCCTCGTCGAGCGTCCACGCCGGCCCGCCAAAGTAACTGCCCCAGTTGTTCGGCGGCGAGCCATCGGGTTTGGGATCGCGCCAGATGTACCAATCCCGTTTCGGATTGTCGCGGCTGCTGCGGGACTCGATGAACCAGGGATGCCGGTCCGAAGAGTGGTTGGGCACATAGTCAATAATGACCTTGATAGAGCGCCGGTGCGCCTCGACCACCAGCTGGTCAAACGTCGCCAAGTCTCCAAAGAGAGGCTCCACGTCGCAATAGTCGCTCACGTCATAGCCGAAATCGGCCATAGGCGAGGGAAAGATGGGGCTGAACCATAAGGCATCAATGCCCAATGAAGCTTTTGTGCCATTGTTCAAATAGTCGAGCCTGTCAATGACACCCTGCAAGTCACCGACGCCATTGCCGGTCGTGTCTTGAAAACTGCGCGGGTAGATTTGGTAGACTACGCCACGTTGCCACCAGAGCAGTTCCTGTGACAATTGGGGGGTTATGTGTTGATCGCTGTTCATTCTTTCGCTCCCTTAGAAAAGTGAACGAGCCTCGTAAGGTGTCTTCTCAATAGAGTGGGGCAAGACCTTGGCCATAAGCCTGTCATTCTGAACCGGAGCGCAGCGGAGGTGAAGAATCTCGCCTTGGACAGGCGGTTTGGGCATTGTAACGCGAGATTCTTCGCTTCACTGCGTTCCGCTCAGAATGACACTGGGATGATTATTTGGTTGCCCCACAATATTGAGATGATACCTCGTAAGGTTGGTTCTCGCCAAGCACCGCGTGGACAATGGGCATCCACTCACTGATAGGAATACTCTGCGGGCACTTTTCCTCACACTCGCGGCACTGGATACATTTGTCGGCCCGCTCGAGTTCGGGGAACCACTGGGTGTACACCTCGCGGGATTGGTCCGGTTTGTCGTACATCACACCCTGGTTATAGAGTTCAAAATTGCGCGGGATGTTGACACCGTTCGGACAGGGCATACAGTACCCACATTTTGTGCAGGGGATGGGACACAATTCGGTGTACTTGGCGCGCACTTGGGCAACGAGGGCCAGTTCTTCCTCGGTCAGTGTATTGGTCCCCGATGCCTCGGCGCTGGCAACGTTTTCCTCGACTTGCTGCATCGTGCTCATGCCGCTGAGGACGACGGATACCTCCGGTTGGTTCCACAGCCACTGCAACGCCCAATCGGCCGGCGCGCGTTTCTTTGCTGCCGTATCCCAGAGGGACTGGATCGGCTGGGGTGGGTTCACGAGCCGGCCACCCAGGATAGGCTCCATGATTACGACGGCCAATCCTTTCGAGGCCGCGTATTGCAGGCCCTTGACGCCGGCCTGGTTCTCCACGTCCATGTAATTGTACTGGATCTGGCAGAACGTCCATCCGTCGTAAGCGTCTACGATCTCTTGAAAGACCTCGTACTTGTCATGGAACGAGAACCCCAAGTGGCCGATGCGGCCGTCAGCGATGGCGCCTGCGGCCCATTCGAGCACGCCCGGGTCGCGCACTTTGTGCCAGTTCTCCTCGTTCAATGCGTGCAGGAGGTAAAAGTCAATGTGACCGGTCTGCAATTTGACGAGTTGCTCATTCAGAAACTTGTCAAAATCCCCGGCGGCTTCCACCTTCCAACAGGGCAACTTGGTCGCCAGTTTGACCTTTTCGCGGTATCTACCCTTGAGCGCCCGCCCGAGGAACAATTCGCTGTTCCCGCCGTGGTACGGATAAGCCGTATCGAGGTAGTTGACGCCGTGATCAATGGCATAATGGAGCATACGAGTCGCTTCTGGCTCGTCAATGTTCGAACTGTCATCGTTCTTGGTGGGAAATCGCATACACCCGAATCCCAGTACCGAAACCTGCCAATCCAATTGTCCAAATCTGCGATATTTCACTCTGAACTCCTTTGCTGATTATTAGAACGCAGATTCACGCGGATTTTCACAGATCGTATGCGGATAAAACCACAAATCAGCGTGAATCAGCGTTCATCTATCGTTTCCTCTTCCACTCTCCCCGCAGCGCCACGCGCGGCACCTGGCGCGGTGCGCCGTGGACGACGGCGCGGCGAAATACGCGCCGGGCAGAGATGCCGTACTCTTTTCGCAGGGCCTCGATCTGCTCCTCGATCTGCGCCTCGATGCCGGAGGCGCCGGCCGGCTCTAGCACTGTTCTATCCACCGGGCAGTACCAGCCCTTTTCACACTGGCACGTGATCATGATGCCATCGCGGGTCAGTTCCCAGGAGCGCACGGCGATTTGCTTCTGCCCCTTCGTCAGCACAAAGGCGTTCACCACGGGCACGTCGGTCTCGATGTATACTTCGATTCTGTAAGGGGCAGATGCGCGCGGTGGCTTCTTTACGGGACTGCGGGCTCGATGAGCGGCTCGAGCGGGCGGCTTGCGCTTCACCTCTTTACTTGGAGGTGCAGATGGGGGCTGTTCCTTCACTTTCTCGACAGGCGGCAGAGGCGGCGCGGGTTCGGGCGGCTCTGGCGGGGGCCACTGTACCGGCTGACCGTCGTCCGCGTGGCACAGCCCGACATGCTCGCGGCAGGTGCCCCGCCCACAGG
>CAYQTW010000076.1:0-4560 GCA_964420485.1 uncultured Anaerolineales bacterium | reverse complement strand
CCGGGCGGTCACACACCACGCAGCGGGCCATTTGATCGGCGCACAGGCGGCAGTAGATACGCTTGCAGTCCACGCACTGCTCCGGCAGTAGGCACTCCTCGTGCGCCAGGTGGCCGCCGGTGCACAGCGTCAACCGCGTCGCTGGTCGCCCGCACACGTCGCAGGCCAGCGGTTCGATGCGATGCAGCAGTGGATCCCAGACGACGGTGCGCTCTACTTTTGCCGTGCGGTTCCCGATGCGCACGGGGAGCAGAATCTTGGGCTGGGTGATGACCTGGAGATTGACCAGTTCCAATTCCACGCGCAGGCGGTACTTGGCCTCGATGTCGGCCAGTTTGGCCTCTCGCTCGGCCTGCGCGGCGGCGAGTTTGTTCTCCAACGAGGTCCGGCGTCCGTCGTCGCTGGCACGCCCGATGCGGCGCTGCAGGTCGCGGGCAATGTCGTCGTAATACCCGGTCAGGCGTGCGCGATCAAGTTCCAGGTAGCGGGTGGCGCGGCGGCGTAGGGTCTCTAGCGGCGCGGCCAGTTCATCCAGCGCGGCGTAGGTGGCCCGTTCCAGCAGTCCCTCCAGCACCGGGCGACTGAGCGGCTGATTCTCAGGCAGCCAGCGCACCGACGCGGTGAGGAGGTGTCCGAAAGCCGACTCCTCTTCCAGTTGTGCCAATTGCTCAATGTGCGCCAGTTCGGGGACGGCGAACCCGGCCTGGGCGTCCATCACGACCGAGACCAGCCGCTCGCGCTTTTCGTCGGTGATCAGCGCGGCCTTGAAATTAAAGCGCACATAGTGGCAGAGCGCCGCCGTCTCACTTTTGCGTGGCGCTTTAGTCAGGCGGGCGTTGGGCAAAGCCAACGTCTGGTGGGCCAATGCGAGCAGATTGCGCTTGTCGAGCCGCAGGTCGTTGACGTGGACCATCACGCAGGCGGGTTCGGCGCGGGTCGTGTCCATCAGCGTCTCCACCAGTGGATGGCCGTATCCGACGATGGTGACGTCCTCCGCGCCGGGCACGTCCGCCGGGGGTTCGTCGGTAAAGGCCAGACGCTGGTAGGCGGACACGTTCCAACGCTGGGCCACACTCTCAGGCAAGAGTGCCTCATAGATGCCGTATGCCGGCGGCTCGACGATGCCGCCGGCCTGGCGGAAAACGTTCAACACAAAGTCGGCCAGTTCACTCATTCGGCCACAAAGTCCTCCCCGAACAGCGCCTCATCATACTCGCGGGTGTGCTGGTAGGTTTCCCGGGCCTGGGCCAGAGCGTCGCCGAGTTGCTCAAAGCCAGCCGCCGCTTCATCCTGCGTGCGGGCCTGCGCCCAGATGTCCATCACGATGCCCTCAAAGTCGCGCTCGTCCTCCAGGTGGCCCAGGATCATGTCCATCTCGCCGATGACGAGTTCAAACATGTTCAACTTGTGGTCGAGGATTTCGAGGATATAGTCCTCCACCGTGCCCGCGGCCGAGAGGTTGAATATCTCCACCGGGCGGGTCTGGCCGACGCGGTGGATGCGCCCGACGCGCTGCTCGATGCGCTGTGGGTTCCAGGGCAGGTCAAAGTTGAGCATGAGGCGGCAGAACTGGAGGTTGCGTCCCTCGCCGGCGGCCTCGGTCGAAAGCAGCACCTGGGCGCTTTGCTCAAAGCGGCGGATGGCCTCGTCTTTTTGCGCCCGTGAGAGTTGGCCGTGGTAGAGCGCAAAGCCCACCCCCATCCCGCGCAAGAGGTCCGCCAGCAATTCCAGCGTGGCGCGAAAGTGGGTAAAGATGATCAGTTTGTCGCGCCCGTCGGAGGCCAATTGGGAGAGCAAGAGTCGTTCCAGTGCCTTGCCCTTGGCCCAGGATTGGACGCTGCCGGCGCGGTCGGCCAGGTCCAGCAGCGTGTCGCGATGGGGAACCATCTCGGGGCGCTCGGCCAGTTTCATCAGCGTGGGGCGGACGGCAGCCGGGGAACTGCCGACCTCGCGCTGGAGCATGCGCAGGGTGAAACGATGGACGGATGGGAGCACTGCGTCTACCTCCTCCCCCGTGGTAGGGCGGATGCAACTGCGCACGAAATTGCTCACGTCGTCGTAGAGCGCCCGCTCGTCGGGTCCCAGCCGCAGTTGCACAGTGTGGGCGTGGCGGGGCGGGAGTTGTATCCCTACCTGTCCCCGCGCGTGGCGCACCATCACGTCGGCCAAGAGTTCGCGCAGCCGGCCCCGGTTCTTGGGCAAGCGCGGGTCGCCCTGGACGACAAATTGGCGCCGGAACTCACGCGGCGTCTTGAGTTGGCCGGGCTTGAGGATGGTGATCAGGTTGTACAATTCATCCAGGCTGTTCTGCACCGGCGTGGCGGTGAGCATCAGGATGTATTTCTTCTGCAGCGCGTTGACAAACTTCCAGGAGACGCTGGAGCGGTTTTTGAGGTGGTGCGCCTCGTCCACGATCACCAGGTCGTAGACGATGTCGGTGATGACGCGGCGGTGTTCGCGTCTGCGGGCCGTGGCCAGCGAGGCGATCACGCGGGGGAAGGCGGCCCACGCCTGCGGGCCCAGTTCGCGGAACTCGGGGTCATAGTTGGCGACAAAGTCGGTCAGACCAAACTTGTTCCCCAGTTCCTCCCGCCACTGCTCGACCAGCGCGGGCGGGGTGATGATGAGCACGCGGTTGGCCATCTGGCGCAGGAGGTACTCTTGGAGCACCAGGCCGGCCTCGATGGTCTTGCCCAGCCCGACCTCGTCGCACAGGAGGCCGCGGCCACGGAAGCGGCGCAGCGCGGTCTGGGCGGCTTTGATCTGATAGTCGAATGGGGTAAAGTGGAGCACGTCCAGGCAGACCAGCTCGTCGAATCCGGCGACGAGTGCCAGCCGTTCGGCCTGCAATTGCAGGCGGTAGGGGAGACGGCCGGCAAAGCGTCCGGCTGCGGCGGTCTCCAGCACCTGTGCGGCGCCGGGCTGAAGTATTACGTCACAGGTTAAATCGGTCACAGTGCCTGCCTTCACCGCTGATACGAGACTACTAACAGAATGCGACGCTCCTCGCCACAGAGATCAATCTCGTCGGCGGGGCGATCTTTCATCGGGAAGAAGCGCCGTTGGAGTTCTGACCCCAGTGCTCCCTTGAGATGGATGCCATAGTGCTTGTGTAGATAGGGAGGCAACAGGAGGCGGGGCACGTCCTCCAGGCCAAAGCCGACGTCCTCTCGCAGGCTTCCCAATTCCCGAGATGCCTGTGCCTGGGCCTGGAATATCTCCTGAATGGCGGCCTGCATGGCAACCTGGCCTTTCTGCAGCGCAACCTGGCCCTCCTCCAGCCGGCCTATTCGTTCCTCGGTACGGGTCTGGGCCTGGGCCAACTGTTGCATCGTTGCCTCAGTGCGGGTCTGAGATTCGGCCAGGCGTTCCAGCACGGTCTCGACTCGCTCCATTCGTCCTTCGACGCGCCCCTGTGCCTCCACCACCTGGTCGAAATCCTGACGAGTGAGGCGAACTTTTTCGGTCTCTGCCGTTAGTCCGCAGTGCTGCTCCATCATTCCCCTTTTCTGCATACGCCTCTCGGCTATCAGGGATAATTATACTTGCCTGCACAGTTCTCGGCAAGTAGTTGCTTCGCCCCCTACTTGAACTTTACCAGGTCAAAGTCGGTAAAGTCGGCGTGGTGAAAGATGATGGACTCTGGCCGGCGCTTGAACTTGTCGCCCTCCCAGGAGTGGGTGGCGATGACGTGCAGGACGCTCTCCGGGACGCCGTGCTTGTAGGCCAGCGCGACGCCGGTGAAGGGGTGTCGCAGGTAGCGGTACATGTCGGCAAAGACCGTCTTGCCGTCCGGTTCGCGGCGGTACTCGATCAGTTTGCCGACGTCGGCCAGGAGCGCGCCCGCCACAAGCGTATTGTGGTCAATCTGCACCCGCTCGCCGTAGGCCTCCACCAGCACCTGCTCCATGGCGATGCACAGGCGGCACCCTGTGCGCACGTGCTCGATGAAGGTGACGTCCACGTCCTCGGCCAGGAGCGTGAAGGGGATCTCTGCCAGCGCCTCGACCGTCCAGCCGCCGAGTGCCATTCCCTCCTCCCACACTGCCAGTGCTTTGGCCCGCAACTCGGGGTCACGGATGTCATCGAACTCGGGGATCAGTTTCTCCAATTTACTCATTTGTTTTCCTCCTCGTCGGATAATGATTTTCTCGTCGCGCACCTGTACCCAATCACCGGTGTGGATGCACGAGATGTCCACCTGGTCCACCATCGGGATTTCGGCGATGATGGCGCCCACGGCCACGACGGGGTCGGCCTCGGCGTTGATGATGGCAGCCGGAGCCAAGCCATTGCGTGCCAACCTGTAAAGCGTGTAGGAGCCGACGGTGCTGCCCTTGCCCGTGGGAAAGACGAGCACGCGCCCGGTCACACATTTGCCTTCGAGCGGGTGGCCGGGCTCAATGACCACACCCGTATCCGGGTCCACGCCACCCAGGAAGCCGATGGGGTCGGGGGAGACGAGGGCTTCGCCTTCGGCATGGCCGGGTTTGATTATGCGGGAAGAACACGGATTACAGGACATTATCGGATTGATTGATCCGCTATTGTCCTGTGATC
>CAYQTW010000075.1:9954-10865 GCA_964420485.1 uncultured Anaerolineales bacterium | reverse complement strand
CCCTGCCCATCAGGGCAACCGCAAGGGTTCGCCCCTACCTATTGATTTGTATCTTTTCAATATCGTGGGGTAGGGGCCAGGCTTGCCCCTGCCCATCAGGGCAACTGCAAGGGTTCGCCCCTACCTATTGAGAAGATCACTTGATTTGTTGGTATGGGATGGCAAACGAGAAGGAGGCCCCTTTCCTGGGGCCACTCTCGACTTTTATGTGCCCGCCGTGGGCTTCGACAATGGCTTTGGCCAGATACAGCCCTAGACCGGCCCCAGGCGTGCGCTGATGGCGCTCACGTGCCCCGCGATAGAAACGCTCAAAGACGCGCGGCTGCTCCTCAAACAGGATACCCACCCCTTGGTCGGATACAGTGACGATTGCTTCGTCGGGCAACGCCTGACCAGTGACCGTAATACGACCGCCTTGGGGAGAGTACTTGATGGCATTGGACACCAGGTTGTTTAGAACCTGCTCCAGCCGGACCGCATCTCCCTCGACGACTGGAAAGTCCGCCGGGAAATTGACCACAATCTCGTGAATCTGGGTCTGGGTGCGGAAACGATTGGCCACGCGCTCGGCCAGCGCGTTCAGCGCCACCTGATCCATTTCCAACGGCAGGACGCCAGCCTCAAGTCGTGAGGCGTCGAGCAGATTATCAATCAATCGATTCAGACGGTCGGCTTCTTCCAGGATAACAGTCAGGCTTTCTCGCATCGTCTCCGCATCCCAGCGGGCATCCTGGCGGAGCAGCGTGTCGGCGTAGCCCTTGATCAACGCGACGGGGGTCTTGAGTTCGTGTGAGATCACGGAGACGAAAGTGGATTTGATCTCATCCGCTTCCCGGAAGCGCGTGATGTCACGCACGCTGGCGATGATATTGGCAGGGATCACGATGGCCTTGGGCGTCATATCCCTGAGC
>CAYQTW010000075.1:0-9944 GCA_964420485.1 uncultured Anaerolineales bacterium | reverse complement strand
CAAAGAGCGGCGCGTAGGTGATGCCGACGCTGACGACCCCGCCATTGCGCCGGCGCAAATCCCCTTCGACGTAGAGCGGCCGGGCTGGTGGCAGCGGCCAGCCGCCGGCAGCCGCGCTGCCCAGGTTCAGGTCTGTCTCCAGATGCGCCCAGCGGACGATTTTATCGTGATGCTGGCCCACCGCTTCGGCCGCCGGCCAGCCGCTCAGTTGCGCCAGCGCCCGGTTAAAGACGACGATGCGGTGGGCCGGATCGAGGATCAACACCCCATCGGCGCTGTACTCTAGGATGGCGTTAAGCCGGCGTTTCTCCTGGGAGAGACGGTCGTAGAGTTGCGCGTTGTGGACTGCGATAGCGGCGTGGTCGGCGAAACTGGCGAGAACCTGGCGGTCGTTGGCGGTGAAGCGAGTGCCGTAGGCGCGGAATATGTACAGCACGCCGATCAGTTCCCGCTTGATGACCATCGGAAGCGCCACTACCTGTTGCAGGCGCAGCCCAAGGCCCGACACGATGCGGCCGAGTTTGCCTGCCAGGCCGGGAATGTGAAACCGGCTCCGGTCAACGTCATCGGGGATGTCTGTCAGCAACGGCTCAAAGTAGGGCGCCAAAGCCTGGGGGAGGCCACAACTGGCCTGGATGTCAAAACTTCCGTCAGGGCCACGCAGGGCGACGATGCCGGCCTGTCCCGCCAGCATGTTCATCGCTGCCTCCAGCACCTTGTGCAGCAACTCGTCCAGGTCGAGTTGAGCCGCGAGGTCACGGCTGATCTCTAACAGGTATTCTCGTTGTCGAACACGATAGTCAGTCAGCATCTTGTGATCAGCGCGTAAACGTAGTCGCGGGCCAACCAGGCCAGGTCAAAATCGGCAAAGGGAACGTGCTGTGGGGCCTCGTCGAACGCGGGATCGTTCACGTACACACCCTCCTCGTCGAGACCAACGACCACCACTGCGTGATCGCAGGCCGCCGACCAGTAGGGAAGATCAGCAGTCTGCACGAACACGATGCAAGGCTCGCCATGCCGGATGTGCTGTTCCAGGTCTTTTAGCGTGCCTTCTTTGTAGACGACCGATAGGCCCAGGTCAGCGAGCCGCAGGATATGGAAGGCGGGTGCACCGAAACGTCTAATGTCCAGCAGATTGAGCGGGCGCTTGTAAGCAATCGGGCGGCCTAGATAGTGCAAGACCATTGCCGCGCACGCAGCCAGGCAATCAGCGGGTTGTGTTTGCTTCCGATGGGAGACGGCCAAGTTCGTCTGCATTGCGGGTGATTTCCTCGATCAGCGCGGGGGAGATTTGTAACTCGCCGGTTACGGCGTTCACGTCAATCGCGCCCACGGCGCCAACTGCGCCGTGGGTAGGGAAAGTCAAGATAACCGGCACGCGCCAGTATGCGCGATCAGAGATGACCAGCGTAGGATCGCCGCCGTGCATCAAGTAACTGACGTTGTCCAGCACAAAGCGGCTGACCTTGCGGGCCGCGATGGAGGGAGGAATGTGAATCTCCGGAGGGAGCACGTAGATGCGCACTCTCTGGTGTTCACGTAGAGCGATTTCCTCCAGCGGGCACAGGATGCCGTTTTCATATACGGCACTCACACATTGGGCCTCCAGGCTGATTGGGCGAGTGGCAGTGGACATTGGTTACCTCCAGTTCAGGTCGGCTTACAGAGTAAGTATACTCTGAAATGTCATCGGCGTCAATGCGACGTGCGGCGGAGATAGGATGGAGAGCAGCGCACGATCCTGGCCCCGCTCATCCGGGGTCTTGCCTTTTATCGGCAATTGGGTACAATTGCAGGCGGGAGGAGCGATGGCAGGAGAGACAATTTTGGTCGTGGACGACGAGCCCAACATCGTCGAACTGGCGCGGATGTATCTCGAACGAGAGGGGTTCCGTGTGCAGTCGGCCGGCGACGGGGCCTCGGCGTTGGACCTGATCGCCCGCCAGCCCCCGGCGCTGATGGTGCTCGACCTGATGCTGCCGGAGGTGGATGGCTGGGAGGTCTGCCGCCGCGTGAGGGCCGGCAAGTTCGCGCCCAACCTGCCCATCATCATGCTCACCGCCCGCGACGACAGCGTGGACAAGATCGTGGGGCTGGAACTGGGGGCCGACGACTATGTGACCAAGCCCTTCAACCCGCGTGAACTGGTCGCCCGCGTCAAAGCCATCCTGCGCCGCGCCCAACGGGTCACCCGCGCCACAACTCCCACCCACGTGGGCGACGTCACCATAGACCCGGCCCGCCACCAGGTCACCATCGCCGGGCAGATAGTGGACCTGCGCCCCAAGGAATTTGACCTCCTACTAGTGCTGGCCGAGCACCATAGGATGGTCCTCAGCCGCGAGCAACTGCTGAACCTGGTCTGGGGCTATGACTTTTACGGCGAGACGCGCACCGTAGACGTCCACATCGGCCACCTGCGCAAGAAACTGGCCGGCTCCTCCATCGTCGAGATAGAGACGGTGCTGGGAGTGGGGTACAAACTCGTAGGTTCGTAATTCGCAATTCGCACAATGTTTCGTTCACTCCGTTCCCGTCTACTACTTTCATACATCGCCGTCATCCTCGTCTGCCTGCTCGTGGCCGGGCTGGCGCTCCTTGTGGCGCTGCGCGTCCGCCAGGTGCAACAGCGGTTCGTCCTACAGCGGCTGAGCGACGTGGCCCGCGTGACCGTCGTCATGGTGCGCGGGAGGAACGTCGCTCCCGACCGGCTGGCTCCCTGGCTGCGGCGGATTGATCAGAACCAGAATGTGCGTGTTCTGCTCCTCGATTCTAAAGGCAGTGTCGTCCTCGACAGCCGGGGTGACTGGAAGGGTCAAAATCTGCTGGCGGAGGCGCACCCAGACCACGGCCCCCAGGGTGGCTTGCAGGGAAGTTTCACCGGCGCGGGAGGGCAGACGTGGCTCTTTGTCGCGCTGCCGTGGCCGGCCCCTCCCGCGCCCGAGAAAATCGTCTTTGCCGCCCCGCAGCCTCGCAGCGCGACGCTGGTCTGGGCGCGTGATAATCTCTTGTCTCCGTTGCTGTGGGCCGGCTTGGCGGCGCTGACCCTCTCCATCCTCCTGGCGCTTTTGGTCAGTCACTCGGTGGCCGCGCCGCTGCGGCGGGTGGCCGGCGCGGCCGAGGCCATCGCCCGGGGCGAGACTGGCACGCGCGCGCCGGTCTCCGGCCCGACCGAGGTGCAAGCGCTGGCTCGCTCCTTCAACACCATGGCCGGCCAGGTCGAGGCCGCCCAGCAATCGCAGCGTGACTTTGTGGCCAACGTCTCCCACGAACTAAAGACCCCGCTGACCTCCATCCAGGGTTTCTCGCAGGCGCTGCTCGACGGCACGGCGGCGACGCCCGAGACGACGGCCCGCGCGGCTCGGATCATTCACGAGGAGGCGGAGCGCATGCGCCGTATGGTGGACGAGCTGCTCATCCTGGCCCGCTTCGACGCCGGGCAGGTGGTGATGGCGCGTGATCGGGTGGAACTCGGCCCTCTGCTGCGCGGGTGCGTCGAGAAACTGGTGCTCCAGGCGCAGGCGGCCGGCGTGGCCCTGGAGTTGGACGTTCCAGAGCAACTGTTCGTCACCGGCGATGCCGACCGGCTGGCGCAGGTTTTCACCAACTTGGTGGATAACTCTGTCGCGCACACGCCCGCCGAGGGCAAGGTCATCCTGGCAGCGCGTCCGGCGGCGGCGGGGCGCGGCGTCGAGGTGACGATCACCGACACCGGTGCGGGTATCCCGACCGAGGCGCTTGGCCGCATCTTTGAGCGTTTCTACCAGGTGGACAAGTCCCGCAAGCGAGGCCGGGGGGCCGGGTTGGGACTGGCGATCACGAAAGAGATTGTCGAGGCTCACGGCGGCGCCATCACCGCCGAGAGTGTGGTAGGGTTGGGCAGCAAGTTTACCGTGCGCCTCCCGGCGCGGATGGATTCGGCAGCGGCAGAGGACTGACGGGCCGTCCTTCTCTCCGGGGATCGTCGGGCGGGATCGGGACAGGTCACCTTTTCCACGTAGGGTGACGTCATCGCTCTGAGCAGCGCGCTGTACTCGACGTCGAACCGCACTTCCGGGCGTTATGTACCAGTTTGTCGAGTTCCACCTCTATCCACGGTGCTGGCATCTCATTCTCGAGTCTTCAATCTGAGTCTCGGTAGACCCAATTTTGCTCGGCTTGGATCGCCAGATCCAGGCCAGGAGCGGGGATTTGGCAATTCCCTCGGAGCGATTTTGGATCTACCGAGTCTCTTGATAGCGCTCTGAATGATCTCATCCAGCAGATCCTTGCCATCCTTTCCTTCCGCGCGAGCCATAAAGCCGATCGTGGGTGGTTGGCAGCCCTGGGTGGTCTCGAGTCATCGCGATTCTGAACGCCGTCATGCGGTGCCATTTCACACTCCGGTCAGGTTGTAGACTGGATTGACCTCCCCATTCTGGATGTAGCGCTTCACTTCACCGACGCGCAGTCCTTTCAGCCCCATATCCTCCACCGTGCGCCCCCGTTCAAAGTAGTTGGTACCGTGGACCACGCAGGCCAGCCGGATCATTGCGTCAGCCGCCCAGGTGTCTACGCCGAACTGGGCGCCCAACGAGGCCAGAGGCACCAGGCTGAAAGGCACATCTTCGAAGATGTAGCGGTGGCGCAGATTGCGCGGTGCTTTGATTCCCTGGTAGCCTGGGTTGCCCTGGATCGCTTCGTACAGCGTCTCTCCTTTCGCCGAGTAAGCGTCCCTCAACCACCTCAACGCCGATCGCGCGCGCACTCCCAGCGCAGCGGCGATGGTCACTCGTTCCCGATCTAGCACCTCCAACACGTGGGCGGTGGAGCGGGTGACACCCTCTATGTAGAACTGGAAGTCTCCCTTGGTGCGCTCGATCCATCCGGCATTGAGCAGTGTCAGTGCCGGGTGAAAGATCGCCCCCATGTTGTCCAGACTGGTGTGGAGCACGTTTGGGACAGGGATGAACTGAGGATAGGCGTCGCAGACCTTTTCCAGCACGTGACCGGTGCGTGTAGCCGGCAGGGCGGCCAGGGATACGGCGTTCTTGCGTCGAAAGATGCGGGCTTGAGCCGGGCCGGTGCTGCGACTGGCGAAGACAAAAGTGCCAGCCTCGGCCACGATGACGTCGGCAGTACAGCCTGCCTGCTTGATGATCTGGCGAAATTCCAACGCCCCGCCGGTGCGGCCTGGGTTGAGTATCACAATTTGACCGTCGTGCAGGTGAGGGGCGCAACTACGGGCAACATCCCGGTGGCCTGAAGCGGGTACGACGACCATGATCACGTCGGTGCCGTCGAGCGCCTCGGCGATGTCAGAGGTGACGACTGCCAGGCGGCAACAACGAGAGGCGCCATTCTCGTACTCTAGTTCGATCTCGCCGCGCAAGGCGATCTCGTTGATGTGCTCGGCGGTGCGGTTGTAAAGGTTTACCGTAAAACCTTTGGCAGCCAGGTCGGCAGCCATCGTCTTGCCGCCGTGACCGGCGCCGATAACTGTGAAACGTGTGTCATTGTTCATTCAGACTCCCCTTTTCTCCACTCATTCCTTCTGCAACTCGGCTTGATGTACGCCGTCGCTTCAGCCTCCGCAACTTGCGCTTGCCGGTGATCTTGAAGCGCTTGGCCGTTGATTTGTGTGTCTTTATCTTGGGCACGGTGATACTCCTTTCCTATCGTTCAAGTCAGCCTTTAATCGTTCTTTTTGAGCGGGTTACTCGTGTCTCCCGCCGTCGGGCAGGGTTGTACCTCTGAGTGACTTGGCCTGGGCGAGTTGCGCACTGGTCACGTCGGTGTCGTACAGATTGGTCCAGCGCAGGTCAGCATTGCTCAGGTTGGCATCGCGCAGGTTAGCCCCAATCAGGTTGGCCCCTTTCAAGTAAGCCCAACTCAGGTTGGCATCGCGCAGGTCGGCTCCTTCCAGATCGGCTCTGCGTAATTTCACTTTGGAAAAGTTACGCTGTCCCGCTTTGTGTTTCCTGACGCTCTCTCGTCCTGTCATTCGTCTGCTCCTCGTGTAGTATTCGTAGTGGAGATCGCTGACTGACAATGCCGGGGTATCTTTTCAATATTTGGGGGTGTCATTCTGAGCGAAACGCAGTGAAGCGAAGAATCTCACGTTACAGTGCCCAAACCGCCTATCCAAGGCGAGATTCTTCACCTCCGCTGCGCTCCGGTTCAGAATGACAGGCTTGTGATCGAGGTCTTGCCCCACTTTATTGAAAAGATACATGCCGGGTTTCGCCGCCCGGATGCTTATCGAAACCTGGTGCGGGAAGCGCTCAATCTCTACGCGAGAGATACCGGCACGCCCGGCGGTGTCCTGGATGAACCGGCGAATCTCCAAATCTTTCTCAATTCCTGTCAAAGTCACATTTCGGCAGTCGGCGACATACTTTCGCTCAACCTGGCTCTGACCTGGGCCTCGGCATCCTCCAGATCAATACCTTGCACGGTTGCGATTTCCCCGGCGAGAATCTTCATCCCCTCCTCGTATCTTTGTTTCCCCATCATGGTCATCTTGCCCTCTCGCTGCTGCCGCCAGGCCATATCTCTCACTACCTCCGTAACCTGAAAGACGTCCCCGGTGTGAAGCTTGTCGTCTAGCAGTTCGTAGCGTTGCTTGTGATCGGACGGCAGTGTCCTGGGAACGGCACGCAACACGTGCCACACCTTGCTCAACTCGGACCGCGGGATTGTGTGCCGCAGGCCCAGTGTCTCCGCAGCACTGGTCAAGATCATCAGTTTGATGTCTGGTTGGCCCAGCAACTTGATCTTGTAGTATAGAGCGCTGCTCCCGTGCCATTGCTGCTCCTCGACACGTACTACGATACCTGCTCCACGAAAGGGGTGAATGATCGCGTCACCTACCTCGAACATTTTGTCATTTCCTCCTTCAGCCTCAACTCTTAACTCAACTATCGTCAATGCTATTTTATCTCCCTCTGTGGTTTAATCTCCAGTCCCAACTTGACCGGTGGTCGTTCGCCACTGCCGAGTGCTGGCTACTAACTGGCCTACTTGCGTTCACCGGATTGCTATTTTATTCTCCCTAGTCTGCTCCTCTGGCAACAAAATAGACCTGCTTGACCGTAACCCCCACCACCGGTCTCGGCACAAGCCAGGCCTAGAGTGAATCCTGGACCCGAATTGTGGAAAGTCGCAGATAGAATCAGGCGGAATCTAAGAACGATTCGCTGGGCGCGCGTGTCAAATTGTCATAGTAACGCCGTCGCCCTTTACGACCTCCACGGGTAGTGGTTGTTGAGATAACTGTTCCAGTATCCTCTCCAGCCAGGCCAACTCTGCGGTGGCTAGAGTCAACCCATAATCGAACGTCAGACGTTGTCCAGAGTCCATCGTTCCATCCACTACCTCGGCAATCTGCCTCAAGGTGGTGTGATGAACTGCCACCTGTGAGCGCCGTTGCTGCAGGTGAGAGATCAACTCAGTGTGCGTAAAGTTGCTGGTCATGATCAAGCGCATCACAAAAGTCTTCAAAGAAGCATCTGGCGCGACCGGCTGATCCAGCCACTCTCGCAATATTTGTCTGCCGGTCTCTGTGATGGTATAGATTTTTCGAGGTGGCTTACCCTGGCGGGGGACTACCTCCATCATGGTCACCAGGTCATCTTCCCGCAGAGCGCGCAAAGCAGGGTAGATACTACCGAAACTGGGGCTATCAATCAGCCAACTCAGGCTCTTGAGGAAACCCTTGATGTCATAGCCGGACATTGGTTGCTGGGTCAGCAAGCCCAGGATCAAGTGACGAATACTCACAGCTCTAGCCATAGCACATTTTGTTATGTCTATATTGTTATAACGATTTGTTATATTATAACACAAATCGTTGAGACCGACAACTGGCCTTCCTTGACAATGCCCCCCAGTGGTGATATAAACACACTTGATCGGGAACAATCCGATTGATCGGATGAGCACTGCAAAGCAACCAGTCGGCATCATGTGATGGCGAAGGAGGAAAATGAAAAGGCGAATACCAGTAGCCATCAGTCTAGTCCTGCTGCTGCTGGCCGCGACCATTGGGGCTATTGCGGTGAGCTCGTTGGCAGTGCCGGATGTCGCGGATGGACAGGTGGTGCAAATCACTTACGAGGGCTTTGTACCTCGGGCCATCACCGTGCCCGTGGGAAGCACGATAACCTGGGTCAATGACCGCGCCGAACCGGTGTCAATCCATTCCGGCTTTGCTTACGTGCAGATTCTCCTTCCAATTCTTAGGGACGCCAGAATGCCCTGGGATGGCCCACGACACGAAGGAGCACCTACCCTTTTGAACTGGGGGGCCACTATTGAACCAGGTGAGTCCTGGAGCCGGGTTTTCACCACGGCGGATGTGGGGACAAACCCCTATCGCTTTGGGACGCTTTGTACGGGCACGGAACCTGAGCATCCCGGACACATCTTTGTCGTGGAGGGTCCATCCTCAACACCGACACCCACTCCTACTCCCACGGGTACGCCAACTGCGACGCCCACACCCACTCCCACGAGTACGCCGACTGCGACGCCCACACCCACTCCCACGCTTATTCCAGTTTACACTTATGAGGTCATCAACGAATACCCTCACGATTCGAACGCTTTTACACAGGGGTTGGTTTTTGAGACGGGGGTGCTGTTCGAAGGAACGGGGCTGCACGGGAGATCCTCATTGCGGCGGGTGGAACTGGAAACCGGCGCGGTTGTGCAGATATTGGATCTGCCGTCCGAGTACTTTGGCGAGGGCATAACTGTTTACAGGGACGAGATCGTCCAACTGACCTGGCAGTCCCACGTCGGTTTCGTCTACGATAAAGAGACTTTTGAGCAGTTGTCAGAGTTTCACTATCCCTCCGAAGGTTGGGGCATTACTTATGATGGAGAGTATCTCATCATGAGCGATGGCACGGCGACGTTGCATTTTTTGGATCCGCAAACCTTTGAGGAAATCAGCACCATCCAGGTGTACGACGACGCAGGGCTTGTGACCAGGCTCAACGAACTGGAGTACATCCAGGGAAAGGTGTACGCCAACGTCTGGTGCACGGACTGTGTGGCGATGATCTCTCCCCAGACGGGCCAGGTTGTTGGCTGGATAGACCTGGCCGGGCTGCTGAGTCCGGAGGAGGCCGCCGGGGCTGATGTTCTCAACGGCATAGCCTACGATGCGGAGAATGACCGGCTGTTCGTCACCGGCAAGTTGTGGCCCAAACTATTCGAGATTGAGTTGAACCCTGGCCCGTAGTAACGACTTTAGTCGTGCAAAGTGAGGCTGGAGCGACCAAAGTCGCCACTACGACTTTTGTGACGGCGGTGGAGCGAGTAGCCTGTCGAGCGCGGCAGGGTCTTGTATCGCGGCCTTGCCCGCGGGTGTCAGGTCGAGCACGCTGCCGCCGTGGTCGAGACGCCGCGCTTGCAGAAAGCCCCCGCTCTCCAACCGATCCAGCAGGTGACCGACGGCGGCCTCTGAACGAAAGGCCAATGCGCCCAAGTCGTCGTGCTGACGGGCATTGTCCGGTGCTTGTGGATCGCCGCGCAGGATGCGGGTCAGGTTGCGGCGCCCCCAACTCCAGCGCGATTGAGCCACGCAACGCAGGACGGCCGCCAACTGCTCTCGCTCACCGGGCCAGGTGTCTTGCTCCGGCGGCGGTTGGATGGCGATACAATTATCGCAGGCGTCGCAGTGCTCGATGGTGCGACCGCCCAGGTAGGCGTTGATGTAACCGTGCCGGCAGCGGCCGGTCTGGGCGTAGGCGGCGATCTCGTCCACGCGCTGGGCCTGGACGGTCTCGTACCGCTCCAGCAATGTGGCGACTCGCCCGGCGGCGTCCGGTGGCGGCGGCAAGAGTTCCAGGAGCAAATCGCGCCCCGCTGGGCGATAGTTCAGATAGCCGGCGTCGGCCCATTCCAGCAGTCGGCGCTCAATCTCGTCGAGCGCTATGCCGGCCTGCCGCGCC
>CAYQTW010000074.1:0-10876 GCA_964420485.1 uncultured Anaerolineales bacterium | reverse complement strand
CTTTTTCGACGACAAACTGTGGCTGGCCGAGCCGGCCGACTCGGTGCGCGTGGTCGAGAGCGGCCCACTGCGCGTCACCCTCGAGGTACGGCGGCGCATCCTGAACAGCGAATACACGCAACGTATCTCGTTGACCCACAACAGCCCCAGGTTGGATTTCGACACGCGCATCCAATGGCGCGAGCGACACATCCTGCTCAAAGTTGCCTTCCCGGTGGACATTCTATCGCCGGTGGCGACGCATGAAATCCAATGGGGCAACGTCCAACGCCCGACGCATCGCAATACCAGTTGGGATTGGGCCCGCTTCGAGACCTGCGCCCAAAAGTGGGTGGACTTGAGTGAGGGCGGCTACGGCGTCAGCCTGCTCAATGATTGCAAATACGGCCACGACATCCGCGACAACGTCATCCGCTTGAGCCTCCTTCGCAGCCCGACCAACCCAGACCCAGAGGCCGATCGAGGTGAGCACCGCTTCGCGTACAGCCTGCTGCCCCACGACGGCGGCTGGGACGAGTTTACCATCGCCCAGTCGTATGCCCTGAACGACCCATTGATCGCGTGGCCTACCGACCGGGCACAATCCCCAATCCCCAATCCCCAATCCCTAATCTCCACTGATCGCCCCAACGTCGTCATCGAAACCATCAAGCAGGCTCAAGACGGCCGGGGCCTGATCGTGCGCCTCTACGAGAGCCAGCGCCGCCGGGGCGAACTGACCCTCACGACCGGGTTCCCATTGGCCCAGGTCTGGTGCACCAATCTTCTTGAGGAGAATCGAGAGTCTCTCGACTGTGACGAAAACAGCGTGACCACGTTTATCAAGCCGTACCAGATACTCACCCTGCGGTTGCTTCCGCAACTCGGCTGCGGTCATCGTTTCGGCCACCTGAGAACACGGATTGCAAGACAGTGACGGATCAAACTTGATGCCCAGAGTTTGTTTCAAAATTCAGTGTGCTGATCCGTTAATGTCCTGGAATCCGCGTTCTTGGCGGCCCAAACGATGACCAACGCCCGCAACTCGAATGAGAGAATAAAATGAAAAACATTGGCATTTTCCATTACCAGGTCGGCAGGACAGACGGAGTTTCACTAGAGATCGACAAGTGGAAGCGCGTGCTGGAAGAGATGGGCCACACCGTCCACCTTTGCGCCGGTGACCTGGGCGCGGCCGAGGGCACGTTGATTGAGGAAATGTACCATCACCGGGCCGACGCCGAGCGCCTCAACTATAACACCTTCCGCGAACTGCGTGACTATCCTGACGAAGCGGCGTACCGGGCCGAGTTGATGGGCCTCACCGGCGTCATCGAGCGCAAAATGCGCCGCTTTGTGGCGGAGAAAAAGATTGATTTCCTCATCCCGCAGAACGTCTGGTCGGTGGCGGCCAACCCGCCGGTGTCCATCGCGCTGGCGCGGGTGATGCGCGACCTGCAACTGCCGGCCCTGGCCCACAACCACGATTTCTACTGGGAGCGCACGGGCCGCGTGGCCCTCACCTGCGCTACCGCCATCGAACTGGCCGACAAATACCTGCCGCCCCGCGACCCGCTGGCCCGCCACGTGGTCATCAACAGCCTGGCGCAGCGGGAACTGTTGGAGCGCAAGGGAATCGAGTCCACAATCGTGCCCAACGTCTTTGATTTCGACGCACCCCCCTGGCAGGTTGATGACTACAATCGGGATTTCCGCGCCCGCATTGGGTTGCGGGAAAACGATGTCTTTATCCTCCAGGCCACCCGCATCGTGGCCCGCAAGGGAATCGAGTTGGCGGTGGATTTTGTCAGGGCGCTGGATACCCCAGCGCGACGCGCCATCCTCAAAGAGCGCGGCCTGTACGACGGGCGCTCTTTCGATGACGCCAGCCGGATTGTGTTCGTGCTGGCCGGATACGCGCGGGACGACGTGACCGGCGGCTACGTCACGCGCCTCAAGCAGAAAATCGAGCGGGCCGGGATTGACGCCCTGTTCATCGAGGATGTGGTCGGGGGAGAGCGGCAGACGCGAAATGGCGAGAAAATCTATTCACTGTGGGATACCTACGTCTTTGCCGATTTCGTCACCTACCCCAGCCTGTGGGAGGGGTGGGGCAACCAATTCCTGGAGGCGCTACGCGCCCGCCTGCCCATTATGCTGTTCGAGTACCCGGTCTACCAGGCCGACATTGGGGATAAGGGGTTTCGCGTCGTCTCCCTCGGCTCCGAGATCCGGGGGCGGGATGACGCGGGGCTGGTGCAAGTCGCGCCCCAGGTCATCGAGGCTGCCGCCGACCAGGCGGTGGAATTGCTCACCGACGCCCGGCGGCGCCAGGAGACGGTCGAGCACAACTTTCAGATAGGGCGGCAGCACTATTCGCTAGAGTCGCTGCGGGGGTATCTCGCTCCGCTGATTAAAGATTTACGGATCTGAGATTTGGAGATGTGAAAAAAAAAGATGGCGCGATAAAATGAAAGGTGCCTGCATGAAAACTGTTGTCCATATCATCAATCATACCCACTGGGATCGAGAGTGGTTTTTGACCTCGGTCTATACCAATCAATGGATTCCGGCCTTGATTGACAAACTCGAGCAACTGGTCGTGGACAATCCCGATTATCAATTCTTGCTCGATGGGCAAACCCTGGTAATTGAGGATTTGCTGAAATTGGCGCCCGATTATCAGGGCAAAATCAACCGGCTGGTCGGAAACAATCATCTGATCATTGGCCCATACTATTGCCAACCAGATTGGCGAATTACTGGCGGGGAGTCACTGATCAGAAATCTGTTTTATGGTTGGCAAGACATGCAGCGGTATGGCGGCGGTAATCAGATCGGGTGGCTGGTGGATACGTTTGGACACATTTCGCAAGCGCCGCAGTTACACCAGTTGTTTGGCCTGAACGCCGTGTTTGTCTGGCGCGGTGTTCCCCAAATCGAACCGTATTTTCGTTGGCAGGGCGCTAATAGCCACCAGTTATTGACCATCAATTTGTTTGGCGGTTATCGCAACCTGTATGGGATTACCCATGTGCCTCAAGTCGCCATCGAGCGACTCGAAGCCGAAGTGATCAAATTGCAGCCCTTTTACCCCAGCGGTGATATTCCCCTGTTTGATGGGTATGATTTGGAGCAAAATCCTGAAGACCCGGTGCGTTTTTACCGGCAGCAAGTGACGGCCGTGCCCCCCAACATCCAAATCAAAGCCTCGTCCCCCAACGATTTCGTCCAGGAATTGAACAGCAAACTGCAACGCCTGCCCATCATTGCCGGCGAACTAGACTCTGGCAAATACGGCGCGACATTCCCCGGAACGTTATCAGCCAGGACCTACTTGAAGGTGATGAACCGAGATTGCGAGCATTTGCTGTTCAATCTATGCGAGCCGTTGGCAGTGCTGGCCCGCTTAAAGGGCCGCACATACGACGCGCCGCAATACGAAACCTGGAGCCGCGCATTGTTGCAGAACACTGTCCACGACTGCATTTGCGGCGTGAGCATTGACCAGGTTCACGAGAAAATGGAGCATAGTTACCGGGAGATTTACAGGGCCATCGAGGAGGATATTCACGTCTCTTTGGCCCATATTTTGCGCGATTTCGCTCCAGGGGCTTATGCGGTCAGTACCAATCCCTTTGCTTATGAAGGATGGCACGTGGTTCAGGACAAAGTTTACCACCTGGCTACAAAAGGCATTGGTGTGTGGAAAATTGGACAGGAAACGGCCGTTGAACGGCCGAATGAACCCGTTGCAGAATTCGAGTGGCAAAACGATCATTACACCGCTACCGTCAACGGTGACGGCGCGGTGCATATAGGCGCGGCCACATTGGGCTATCTGATTGTCATTGAGGAAAAAGGCGACGCCTACTCGGTCGAAGCAGGCCAGCACCACGCCGTTTGCCGCGCTACCGGCCCTCTCATCGTTGAACAAAAAAGCGCCCACCATTGCGTCGTGCGCTACGATTGCGCCTGCCATTGGGCTGAGGCGCACATATCGGCCACCGTCCGGCTGATATTCGATCAAACGCCTCTGCTGCGCTGGCAGATTGATCTGGATTCCCGGGGAACCGACTTTAGGGTGGATGTAGTGTTTGAGACGGCTCATCCGGGAGATGTTTATGCCGGAATGCCGTTTGATGTGGTAAAGCGCCCCATCGTTGACAAAGACCTGTTACCTCGGCGACTGGACGAGAGACTTGCCAGAGTGCTTTTGGGCCAACGGGAACTGGAAGAGGTGAGAACTTTTCCCTTTCATGATTTTGTGGCTATTTCCGGTGAGAATTCGTCAGCGGTGGTCATGGCCAAAGGTATTCGCGCCTATCAGGCAACAGAGGGCGGCACAATCTCGCTTACCTTGCGCCGGTCGGTTGAATGGCTCACCGCATCTGATTTGCAGTACCGGGTTGGGGATGCAGGTCCGTTTATGTATGTGCCCGATGCCCGCTGTGAGCGAACTGTGAAACATGAAATAGCGGTTATGATTGGGGACACGGCCGTTGATGATTCGATGATCCACCGATTGAACGCCGGCTTTCAAAACCCGCCGCTGATAGTGGTGGCTCATGGGCGAGGGGAACAAACAGAGTGGCAGTTCTTGCAAGAAAATCTACCTTTGAGCAGCCTGTGCCTCTACAACAATAAACTACTCGCCCGATTCTATAATCCAACCGCCGGGGAACGCGCTTTGAGTAAGGAATACCAAAAGACAAATATTTGGGGAAACAGAGAATCTGTCATCAAGGTGATTCCGGCTAAAAGCATTCTGACCTTCGAAATCGAGGAGGAATTACCGGCAGTCAGACCTACGCCGGTTGAACAGATTGTGACAGCGGCAACGTTCCCGGCCTGGCGCGTGGGCGAAAACAAAGGCTTACCCGATCCCGATATTATCAAACAGATCGAGGCGAAGATTGCCCAATTGGAGATACAATTGGCTCGAGTCGAAGAACAGTTGAACAATGCTCAAGATGACCGGCATTTCCTTCAGCATCGCTATTATGTACTCAAACGCGAGTTGTACGAATTGCGGCTGTCGGCGTTGCTCAACCGACACAAGTTGGCGTTGCAAGGACGCTTGGATTACGAGTATTTGTGTACCCCAGACCCCGAAATAGCCGAGTTAGGGACGCAACTCAACGAACTACGCATCAAGAGACGGATCTATGATTATGTGGTTGAGGCATTATCGCTACCTCGCTCGAGCGACCCGCACTTCTAGCGTCAGAGTGCTGGTTCGAGAACATTCCACGTTTGGGACAAAGGGAATATGGTTGCGATTTGAAGCAGGGGGCTGGTTTGGGACACGGAAGCGAATGATAAAAATCAGGGCAACCCCCATATCTGGGATTAGGTAATTTCTGAACCATAGAAAGGGATTGTCAAAGCGGAAAGACGTGCTATAATCTTGCCGGTATGAAGGCGCAATTGATCTACAACCCCACCGCCGGGCCCTGGGACGTCCGGCGCGCCCTGAAGCGCGTCCGTTCCTACCTGAGACGTCGTGGATGGTCAGTTGGGTTACAATTGACCAAAAAAACGGGCGACGCCATCACCCTGGCTCGCGCGGCCGCCCAGGCCGGCTACGACGTGGTGGTCGTAGCCGGGGGGGATGGCACCGTCAACGAAGCAGTCAATGGATTAGTGGGCACTCGGACAGCATTGGGAGTACTGCCGGTCGGCACAGGCAATATGTGGGCCAAACAACTGGGCATCCCCACCTACACGCTGGCCAATCCCTTGCGCTTGCGCGAGGCAGCAGCCTGTCTGGCCGAGGGGAACATTCACCGGGTTGACGTTGGTCAGGTAAACAATCGTTATTTTCTGTGCTGGGCTGGCATCGGCCTGGACGCCCAGGTGACCGCCGAAATGGAACCACGCCAACGGCGCACCAAACGCCTGGGTATATTGCCATACATCGTTGCCGCCGTCACAGTCGCGCGTGATTTTCAGGGAGTGCGGACGCGCGTCTCCCTCGACGGCGACATCGTGCGGGGCCGTACTCTACTGATTCTGGTGAGCAACATTCAGCAGTACATCGGTATGCTCAACGTTGCCCGTGAGGCGCGAATGGACGACGGTTTGCTCGACGTCTTTGTCTTCAAAGGGCTGGGACTCCAGTATGCTGCCCGCCACCTGCTGAAAATCGTCAGCCGGCGCCACCTGCAAGATCCAAAGGTCGTACACCGGCAAGCCCGCCACATCGAGGTGTGGACTGAGTGGGCGATCCCGGTGCAAGTGGACGGCGACCCCATCGGCACCACGCCCATCACACTAAAAGTTGTACCGCATGCGTTGAGCGTCCTCGTGCCGCCCAGCGCCCCACGCAGCCTGTTCGACTCCACAGCCCAGGGAGTAAAGAAATCGTAGTGACGACTCGAGTCGCTCATCCTTGCCGAGAGACCCAAGACGTGCTATAATCCGTTTCAACTTGGAGGAATATCAAAATGAGCATCTACCTCAATATTGCCCAAATCATCATCAGTGTTGCGTTGACCGCAATTATCTTGCTGCAGGCCAAAGGTGGCGGGATGGGGAGCGCTTTCGGTGGCACAGACACCACCATACACAACACGCGGCGCGGCTTGGAACGTGTGCTCTTTAACGTCACAGTCGGCCTTTCCATAGCGTTTTTCGTCATCACCATCCTCAACGTGATCATCACCGGCTAAGCGAATTACGAATCAGCAATTCCCGTTATGACCTTCCCGAAAGATCCAAATTCAGTTACGCCAGACAAAACTGGTCGAGTCGTAGCCCAATTTGACAGAGAAGCATTGTTATATCTTCCGGGAAGGTACGTTAGCCATCCAAAACGAGAATTGCTGATTACGAATGGAGTCTGTAGAGCGTGACTCGTCATATCCGCTGGCAGATTCTCCTCATTCTCCTCGGCGCCGTGCTGGTGGGTATCCTGTTAACCTACCTGGCTATCAACTATACCACCGTGCTTCGCCCTGGCCACGGAGGAACCTACGTCGAAGGCATCGTTGGCTCCCCGCATCACCTGAATCCACTGTTGAGCGGCTACAACGACACCGACCGCGACGTCTGCGCCCTGGTATTCAGCAGCCTGACACGTCTGAATGAGTACGGGGAAGTAGAGCCCGACCTGGCTCGCAGGTGGGAAATCACACCCGATGGTTTGACTTTTACATTCTATCTGCGCTCCAATGCCTACTGGCACGATGGCACCCCTGTCACCGCCGACGACGTAATCTTTACCATCAGGCTACTCCAAGACCCCGATTTCCCCGGCCCTCCCGATTTGGGCTCCGCCGTCTGGCGGACAGTCACGGTCGAGAGAATTGACCGCCTCACAGTGCGCTTCACACTGCCCGAATCTTTTGCCCCGTTCCTCGACTACACCACAGTCGGCATCCTACCTGCTCACCTGTTAGGCGGTACTCGCGCCGCCGACCTGCCGTCTATAGAGTTCAACCTCAACCCCGTCGGGAGCGGCCCCTTCCAACTGGAAGAGATCGAGGTTAAAGATGAGACAATCACCGCCATAGTACTGGACCAGTTCTCGCGTTACTACGGAGCCCGGCCATATCTGGACCGTCTCCAATTCCGCTTCTATACCAGTCACCAAAATGTCTTGAACGCCTACGAAGCGGGAGAGGTAGAGGGCATAGCCGAAATAACGACTGCCGATCTGGCGTATGCACGTGCCTTTCCCAGTCTCAACCTTTTTTCGGCCCAGATCCCCGAATATGGCATCGTGCTTTTCAACCTGCAACGCTCAGATTTGCCATTCTTCCAGGACGAGGAGGTGCGGCAGGCTCTACTATACGCGCTCGACCGGCAGCAGATCATTGACGACGCATTGGAGGGCCAGGCGCTGGTCGCCCACAGCCCCTTGATTCCCGGCACATGGGCGTACAATTACGACATTCCCCACTACGAACAAGACCTGGAGACAGCCGGCGACTTGTTGGACGAGGCTAAATGGCGACCAGCGTTGGACGGCATACGGCGCAAAGGCCCGCACCAGTTGGCATTCACCTTGCTCACCCGGAGTGAGCCGGAACGAATAGCAGTGGCCCAGATGCTCGCCGAGCAGTGGGCGCCCATCGGAGTCACGGTCACGGTCGAGACCGCTTCAGCGCCAGAGATGCGCCAGGCACTGGAGAACCGCGACTTTGAAGCGATCCTCGTTCACATAGCCTTGCCCGGTGACCCTGACCCTTATCCCTTCTGGCACCAAACACAGATTGAGAACGGGCAGAACTATGCCGGGCTCGACCACCGCCAGATCAGCGAAGTCATCGAGCAGGCGCGCGTCATCCCCAACCGCAAAAGACGGCAAGAGTTGTACTACGAGTTTCAAGAACTCTTTGCCCAGCAAGTGCCAGCGTTGTTGCTCTACGTTCCGGTCTACACCTACGGCGTAGACGAGCGCATCAACGATGTGCAGATCGGCCCCCTGGCGCACCCCTCCGACCGCTTCCGCACCATCTCTGACTGGTGGATCGTGCATCGCCGCGTCTTTGTGAGCGAGTCGGAAGCCGGTCGCCCTTGACAATACCGGCGTTTGCATGTAAAATAACAGTCGCTCCGACGAGGAGCAGCCCAGCCGAAGTGGCGGAATAGGCAGACGCGCTGCGTTCAGGGCGCAGTGGGCTTTATGCCCATGTGGGTTCAACTCCCACCTTCGGCACCTTGACATTCCTCGGTAGCTCAATTGGCAGAGCGACCGGCTGTTAACCGGTTGGTTGCAGGTTCGAGTCCCGCCCGAGGAGCCAAAAGTGATTTGTCTGATTCGCCCTGCTTTACCTGTAGCAGGCGGCCCGGCCTGCAAAGCCGGGCCGTTGATGTTTCAGGGGTTGATCTGTGAGCCCCTTTGCAAACAACAGGAGGGAACGCTTTATGCAAGCCATTGAGGGAAGAACAATGGAAGTGAAAACACTCACAGGATTGATCTATAAATTACCCCCTGAAACCCGGCAAGAGGTATGGAACTATGCAGAATTCTTGTTCTCCAAACAGAAACCTCGTCCCCCGAGAAAGCCCAAATTGAACTGGAAGGGAGCATTGAGAGACCTCAGAGACCAATATACGTCGGTGACACTTGAGCACGAAGCATTGGAATTGTGGGTGGGCTAGATGTACCTTCTGGACACCAACATCCTCCTCGAACTTCTCCTGGAGCAAGAGAACAGTGACGATGTGGAATATCTCTTCGCGAGAATACCTGCCGAACGGTTGTTCATCACGGATTTCGCCTTATATTCTATGGGTATCATTCTCTTCCGTAGGAAACGTAGCGATACCTTTGTGCAGGTGGTTGATGACTTGTTCCTCGAAGCGGACGTGAACCTGATCCAGATTGGCCCGGCTGATATGAAACGGGTTGAACAGAAGCCCATCTCTTCCGTCTGGACTTTGACGATGCCTACCAATACGTGGCAGCGGAGAAATATGGCCTGACCTTGGTCAGTTTTGACGCCGACTTTGACCGCACAAAGCAGGGTCGGAAAACGCCCGCCGAGGTGCTGTCAGTATACTAACCCATTCTTCGGGTTAGCCGTATGAGGAGTCAGCGGTTGGGGAAGCATTGCTTCCCCTTTTGCTTTCCTATGCAAGACTTGCTGTCCCCCATCACCACCTGGTTGCGCCGCATTCGGCCAGCCCACCTGCTCCGGCTGGCGCTGGCGCTCTTTATCCTATGGGCAGTCCGTCCCCCTCACGTCCTGATCGTCCTCGACCCGCCCCAACAGGTAGTCACCGCTAACCCCGTCGTCGGCGTCCACACCCGCCTCACCGACGAGGTGGAGGAATACAAGATCCAACGCACTCTGCAGATGGTGCGCGAAATGGGTGCTCCCTGGATCGTCGAGTACTTTCCCTGGCCCTACATCGAGCCCGAAAAAGGCGAGTTCGCCTGGGGCCACAGCAACGCGGTGATCAAACACGCCGAGAACCAGGGATTGACCGTGATCGCCCGGCTGGGTTGGACACCGGCATGGGCCCGCCCCGATCCCTCGGGGAAACAGAACGGGCAAGAGACCACCTTCACCTACCTGGACGCCGACCACTATGACGATTTCGCCGACTTTGTGACCGCCTTCGTCACCCACTACCGTGGGCGCGTGAGCCACGTCATCTTGTGGAATGAACCCAACCTCAGTTTCGAGTGGGGCTACAGGCAGGTGGACCCCGAGGGGTACGTCGAACTCTTACGGGCAGTTTACTCTCGCGCCCACGCCGCCAACCCCGACGTGATCGTGCTGGCCGGCGCACTGGCTCCCACACTGGAACCGGAGGGGAGCGCAGCCGGCCTGAACGACCTGATCTACCTGGAGCGAATGTACCAGGCCGGCGCTGCTTCCTACTTTGACGCGCTCGCTGTCCACGCCTACGGACTGACGTCCCCACCGGAGGCGTCCCCCACCCCCGGCGCGATCAACTTTCGCCGCGTCGAACTCTTACGAGAGATCATGGTCGCCTACGGTGACGGCGACAAGCTGGTCTACGTGACCGAGGCAGGCTGGAACGACCACTCGCGCTGGGCTAACGGCGTCCGTCCGGCGCAGCGCATCGAATACACCATCGGAGCCTACGAATGGGCCCACGAGCACTGGCCCTGGTGCGCGTGTGTCGCCATGTGGGCCTTTCGCTATCCCGCCCCGACCCACAACTATCAGGATTATTACACCTTTGTGACGGCTGATTTCGAGCCCCAGGTGATCTATCTCCAAGTGCAGGATTACACCCGCGAGAAAGAGTGAGTCGGAATGACATTTCCGACCTACGTGTTGGCTTCCGCGCAGGGTTGGGCTATACTGTGAGATAGAGATTTGCTAAAACTCGTACGGGGGGACTATGAGTCATGCTCTCAATGTCATCAAGTTAAGGATTGTAAAGACCTGCCAGGTTTCCGTCAGAGCTT
>CAYQTW010000073.1:7836-10922 GCA_964420485.1 uncultured Anaerolineales bacterium | reverse complement strand
TCCGACGGGTGGACGACATGCTCGGAACTCGTGGACGGCTTCGCCGGAATACGCACCACAGTCGGAAAGTAAGGATACAGACGTTCCCCTCTGTTAAAGGCACGTTTCTGGTTGACCGACAAATTTAACATTCGGTTGTAGTAACGACTTCAGTCGTTCGTTAGCGCCCAAAAAACGACTAAAGTCGTTACTACGACCCCGTTAAACAAAGAAATCGTATCTGCTCAATAAAGTGGGGCAATGTAGCCGAGGTTTCCATACCTCGCGGGCATAACGCGCTATGGAAAGCGCGGCTACGTTAAAAGTGCCCCAGAATATTGAGATGATACAAGAAATCCGTGTGTATCCGTGAGCAATGTTAAAAGTGTCAGTCAATCAGGGCACGTTTAATAAATTCATTCATAACCAGATTTTCAAACAAAGCGCCTCTCAGGAAATGGGTATGCACCTGGCTGGCGTCTCGAATACCCAGCAACGAACAAGCCAGGCCAGTATCGTAGAAATATAGTTTTGGAGATTTTACCAGGCGCTTGTTGAAATTTTGTATCATCTCAATATTGTGGGGCAGCCATTGAGACCTCCGAGGTTTGGGCAGCATATTTGGTTGGGAAAGCGAACATTGTGCCGCCAATAACTTGATGAGGGACACAAATCTATGAACCTCGGAGGTCTTGCCCCACTTTATTGAGCAGGTACGCGAACTGCGTGTGATGGAGTTACTGCAGGAGCACATCGCGCGCTACACGGCTTTCCGGGGCTCTCTCCACGAGTGCCTGTGCGAGAACTTGGACACCACGTCCGATGAGCGGCCCGCTACTGGTCCTGACTGGCGTCACGGCACGGATGACCGAAGGCGACCTGAGCGCCCGCGCCGACGTCAGCCGGCAGGACGAGTTTGGCGCACTGGCGCGCTCCTTCAACCGGATGGCAGATCAGATACAGGAGACCATCACCACGCTGCGCCGCTTCGTCGCCGACGCGGCCAGCGCTGTGCCAGGGCTTCGGCGGCCTGGTAATCGGGCAGCGTGTGGCGTCCCAAATGTTGCGCAGGATCTGGGAGTGGGCTGGGTGGCGCAGCCAGACCAGGGCTTCGGTGTGCAGTTGGCAAGCCCGTTCGCCGCTGAGCCCCAGGGCGGCTCTCGCGAGCGTATCACACTGGGGACAGATGGCCCACCGCCACCACGCGGAGCGTTGAAACGCCCCACTGACACTCAAAACCTGTTAAAAACAGGTTGCTCCAGTGCGTTTTCAACGCACTTTGTGGTATCAGCCGATGGTTTCAACCATCGGCGAGGCGGCTTTCAGCTCTTTGTCCCAAACGTGATACGCTCGCTTGAACCTGCCTTGACACCAGGTGTTCCTCGCGGTAAAATCACGCCCGGAAGGCGGATATGGTCATCGTAGTGATTGATGGGCTAGGCGGGGGCATCGGGACCCAGATTGTCACCCAAATACGAAAGGAATTGCCACTCGACGTAGAGATCATTGCTCTGGGTACCAACGCCATCGCTGCCGACAAGATGATGCGCGCCCGCGCCAACCGGGGGGCCAGCGGCGAGAACGCCATCCGCGTCTCCATCAACCTGGCCGACTTCATCCTGGCCCCCATCGGCGTCGTCATCCCCAACTCAATGCTGGGCGAGGTCACACCAGCCATCGCCGCGGCCGTAGCCGGGGCGCGGGGGCGCAAACTGCTCCTGCCCATCAACCAGCCCCACTTCGAGATCGTGGGCATCGAGTGGAAGGCGCTCACCAAACAGATCAGCGCCGCCATCGAAGTCATCCGGCAGGCGCTGGAGGGCAAAGCGGCTTGACATTCCCTGGAGTTCGTGATATAGTCACTGTCGCCGACATGAAGTCGGCACGGGATAGCGCATCGTGAAGATCGCCATCGGCCGGCCTGAAAGCCCGGCACGCGGCGGTCTTTTGTTTCCTCTGGAGGTGCGAGATGTGTGAAACCACCATCTATCTCAGCGAAGACGGCGAGGAGCAGAAGGCCATGGAGGACGTGGTGCTGGTGCAGCCTGAGCCTGAGAACGATGCCTACCTGCTGGTCAATATCCTGGGCGAGCAGAAACTGGTGCAGGGGCGCATCGTGCGGATAGACTTTCTGAAGCATACCCTCCACCTGAGCCGACCGCAGGAGCCGATCGCCGTCCAGAGTTGACCGCGCGCGTACCGCATTTTCCAAGCCAACAGCATAGGGGATTATAAGGGTCATGAAGGCCGCTTCCGGCTTGAAGCCGGTCGGTCTTCGTGGCTCTTTTTCGTTTCACCGATGCAGAAACCACCTGACGAACTGACCCTGTACGATCGGACGCGCCAACGGCTGCGGGAGGCCCTGGCCGGTCAATTGCCGGGCGGCGCTGACCTGGAAGGCACCCTCACGGCCTACGCCTACTGGGTTTGCACGAGCGTCAGCAAGCAGGGCGCAGACTGGGAGGCGACGCTGCACGATTACGCCGACGTCGCGCTTCGCCGTGCCGCCGACGAGAGCGAGGCCGAGCGACGCGAGGTAGTCCTGTTGCGGCGTGAACTGGCGCGGGCACGCGGGCCGGTGTTGGACGTAGGCGCGGGATGGGGCCGGCTGGCCTCGCTCTACGATGAGTTGGGCCTGCGGGCGGTCTACGTCGAGCCAGCGACGCTTGGCACGCAACTGATGCGGCGCGGTGGCCTTAGCCGAATCGTGTCTTCCGTGGGAGAAACGTTGCCGTTTGCCGACGGCACGTTTCCCACCACTGTCATTGGCTGGGTGTTGCATCACGACTCGTCCGATCTCGACGCGGCCGGCGTCGTGCGCCAGATGGCGCGCGTGACCGCCCCGGGCGGGGTGCTGCTCTCCGTCGAGCCGCTGGGGGCGAGGTTCGACCAGGAGAAGTGGATGGGCCTGTTGACCAGGGCCGGCTTTGAGGTGAACAGTGTAGAGAGGTTTTTTGAGACAGAGACCTCGCGCGGCGAGATCGAACACCACGCGCTGACCGCCGGTACGCGACGTGCAAGTTGAGTTTGCTCACAGGCCTGAGTACTGCAGCAATGAGTTGTCGAAGGGCTTGTCCTGAGCGGCTCGACTGAGCCTTCGTCCCGAG
>CAYQTW010000073.1:0-7736 GCA_964420485.1 uncultured Anaerolineales bacterium | reverse complement strand
CTCAGGCCGGGGGACTCGCCGAAGTCTTGCGGAAGGGGGTGAGAAAGCGGAGATAACGAGCAGACTACTACCTATTGGTCGTTTTCAAGTTTCGCTCATCGAGAGCATCCGGCAATTCATTAAAGGAGAAAAATCCAATGAAGAGCAAGGTAGCAAGAATAGTCTCGAGCGCTTTGGCGCTGGTTGTACTGCTGATACTGGTGGCCGGGTGCGGCGCCAAAGAGGAGCCAACGCCGACACTGTCTCCAACAGCCGAACCAGCCGCAACTGCGATGACTGAAGAGGAGGCCACGCCACCAGTAGTGCTTCGCGTAGGCTCTACCAAGCCCTACAAGACCACCAACAAATTCGGTGACTACTGGTACGGCGTGCTGTCAAACCTGACTACGCACGATAGTCTGATCAAGCTCGACACTGATATGAAGCCAACCCCCTGGCTTGCAACGGAATGGGAAATATCGCCGGACAGCACGAGATTCACCTTTACTATCGCTGACGGCGTCAAGTGGCACGATGGCAATCCATTGACTGCTGAGGACGTCAAGTTCTCCTTGGAATACTACCGCGATAAGGCCCCTAGGTCCGGCTGGATGAAGGACGTTATTGATACAGTCGAGGTTGATGGCAACAAAGTGATCGTTAACCTGAAAAAGCCCTATGGCAACCTTCTCACCGAGTTTATGACCTATGCACCGCTTCCCAAGCACATCTGGGAGAACGTTGACGACCCCGAGATGTACGAGGGTTCTGATATGGTCATCGGGTCCGGGCCATTCAAGCTGGAAGAGTGGGACGAGACAGCGGGCAAATTCACCTTTGTGGCCAACGAGGACTATTTCCAGGGCAAACCCAACATTGATCGCCTTGAAGTAGAGGTTTTCAGCAATATGGATGCCCTCGTCATGGCCCTCGCCCAGGGCGAGATTGATGTTTGGTGGGACTATTCGGGCGAATTCCCCTACACCTATGTGCCGACCCTCTTGAAGGCTGACGACATCGAGTTCGCTTCGGCCACCTTCCTGGGCGTGCCGGCGGCGATGGGCTTTAACCTGGAGCGCTATCCGATGAACGAGCTGGCCTTCCGCCAGGCGGTGGCAAAAGCGATAGACTATGAGCAGATCGCCAATCTCGTCTTCCACGGCTACGGCACAGTGCCGTCCTACGGGTTTGTCCCCTCGACCCATCCCAACTTTAACAGCTCGATACCCACTATGGCGTACGCTCCTGAGGAAGCGGCCGAACTCCTGGATTCGCTCGGCCTCCAGGATACCAATGACGACGGGATACGGGAGACTGCGGAAGGCGAGGGCCTGGTTCTCACGTTCCTCGTCAGGTCCGACAAACCCAGCATCGTCCGTTCTGCCGAGTTGGTCGCGAGCAACCTGGCGGAGATAGGTATAGGTGCCGAACTCAACTCAGTGGACTCCTCTACCTGGGTAGCCACCAAAGATGAGATGGACTATGACATCGTCTTCTTCCGCGCCACCCCCTGGGGTACCATGATGCACGCCGGTCATGGCTCTGGCTATTTCGATTCCAGGCGCACCGGTGCTGGGGTTCTGCATAACCTCGATGCTCGAGAATACCTGGCCACCTGCGATGCCCGGCTCTCCACGGCTCTTCCCGAAGAGCAACGGGATCTGGATCTAGAGATCCAGGAACTACACCACGAATATCTGCCTGGCATAGCATTGGTATGGATTGAAAGCGTCTACCCCTACCGCACCGGCTGGGATAACTGGGTCATTGACCACATCTATGGCGGGGTGGTCAACAGCTTCTCCTGGTTCCAGGTAACCAAATCATCAGAGTAAGAACGGAGGGAGGGGGCACACTGAGTGTGTCCCCTCCCTGGCTCTACCTATGGAAAGACACGAACATCCTCTGGCAACCATGCTCTCCAAGGTGGTGAGATATTTCATCGTCCTTCTCGTCATCGTTTCCTTGAATTTCCTCATCCCCCGCCTCATGCCTGGCGACCCCATTATGAACCTATTGGGCGAAGAGGCTTTCTACGGCTCGGCCGAGGTGTTGGAGGAGCTTAGGGTCGAGTTGGGCCTGGACGGGTCACTATACACACAGTACGTCCGCTACCTGGGCAACCTGTCTACAGGCGATTGGGGATACTCGTATCTGTACATGCGTCCGGTGTTGAACTCGATCACGCTGCACCTGCGCTGGACACTAATCCTGGTCTTACCATCGATCATGATTGGAGCCTCTATCGCAACGTTCTTTGGTGCTCTGGCTGCCTGGTACCGCAAATCGCGCCTGGATGTTGCTCTGTCTTCCATGTTCCTGTTCTTCTATTCCATGCCACACTACTGGCTGGCAATGATGTTGCTCTTCCTGTTCGGCTTTCAGCTTGACTGGTTTCCGTTGGGCAAGGTCTCAGGCGGGAGCTCAGGCCTGCCCTATATTCTCGATGTGGGCTGGCACATGGTACTGCCCCTGGTAGCGCTCACCACCTTTAAGGCCTCTTATGATTTCTTGATCGTGCGCAACTCAGTGGTCTCAATCTATGGTGAAGACTATATCCTCATGGCCCATGCCAAGGGCCTGTCGCAAATGACAGTTCTCTTCAAGCACGCCCTGAGAAATGCGCTGGCTCCACTGGTGACGGTGACAGCCATCCAATTCGGAGCGATCCTTTCCGGGACATTGCTGATAGAGGTCGTCTTTTCCTGGCCGGGCATGGGCACTCTGATTTATGAGGCCATAGGGGCCCGCGACTATCCGCTTCTCCAGGGTGCCTTTTTCATCGTCGCCGTCTGTATGCTCCTTGCCAATTTGATTGCCGATGTGCTCTATACCTGGCTGGACCCCAGGACGAGGTGAGCCGCAGATGCTAATCAAAGCGGACAAAATGACGTGGGCAGGCGTGGCGATATTGGCTCTCCTGGTGCTGTGCACTATTCTGGCGCCGCTCATCACGCCTCACGACCCGTGGGCATACGGACGGCAGCCATTTCTCAATCCCGGCCGTGTGAACCCATTGGGAACCAACGACGTCGGTCAGGATATCTTTTCCGAACTCGTCTACGGAGGACGTACTTCGCTTCTGATTGGCTTTGCAGCGGCGCTGGTCGCAGTGACGACGGGAACGCTCATCGGTTTGGTTTCAGGCTTCTGCAAAGGGCGGCTCGACGAAGCGCTCATGGGGATCACTGACGTGTTTCTGGTCATTCCGGCGTTGCCTCTGGTTATCCTCGTGTCGGTTTACGTGGGGACGAGCATCTGGAATATCATTCTGGTCATAGGCCTGGTGTCGTGGCCCAGCACGGCACGGGTTATCCGTTCACAGACGCTCAGCGTTCGCGAGTCAGGATACGTGGAATCGGCCCACGCTATGGGTGCCGACGATTCGTGGCTGATGTGGCGACACGTCTTGCCCAATGTGCTCCCCCTCATCCTGGCTAGGTTCGTGCTGGCAGTAGCCATTGCTATGCTCATGGAGGCCAGCCTGAGTTTCCTGGGACTGGGCGACCCGACCGCCAAGAGCTGGGGGATGATGCTTCACTACGCATTTGCCCGAGGAGGTTTCATCAACGGATTGTGGTGGTGGTACCTGCCACCAGGGCTGGCCATTGCACTCTGCACTCTGGCGCTGAACCTGGTTAACTTTGGCGTTGAGGAAAGGTCGGACCCACGACTGAAAAGGGTCATGGAACGATGAAGGAACTGCTCAAAGTAAGAGACCTGCACGTCGTTTTTGAAACTCCTGGGGGCCTGGTGCAAGCCAACCGTGGGGTCAATCTGGACGTCAAGGCCAATGAGGCGGTGGGTATCATGGGCGAAAGCGGCTGCGGCAAGACAGTGCTCTTTCTGTCGCTGCTACGCCTTCAGCAGCCGGGAAAGATCGTCCAGGGCTGTGTGTTATTCGACGGTCGCGATCTTGCAAGGCTAGGCCAGAAGGAGATGCAACGCATCAGGGGCAGCCAGATCGCTCTCGTGCTTCAAGATCATGCCACGGCGCTCAATCCATCATTCACCGTCGGAGAACAGCTTGGCGAGGCTTTGGTCATACGAAAGAACGGCGGAGACCTCTGGAGAACGGTATGGGGTCAGCATAAGCTAGACGATGTCGAGGTACGGCGTGAGATCGATTCAGTATTGCAGGACCTGGCCCTGGGCGACGTGGTACACGTGGACAAGTTGCTTGATAAATACCCGCACCAGCTCTCTGGCGGCATGCGGCAGAGGGTTCTCATTGCTATGGCACTATTGGCGCGCCCCAGGCTGCTCATAGCCGATGAGCCCACCACTGCCCTGGACAGAGCAACCCAGATGCAGACCCTTGCTCTCTTTGAGAGACTGCGTGGACGGACGGCCATGCTGATTATCAGCCACGACCTGGATGCCATCTCCCAAACCTGCGACCGGGTTGCCGTCATGTACGGCGGCAGCATAGTGGAGCGTGGCGCAGCGGCTGAGGTGTTCGCCAATCCCCGACATCCCTATACCAGACTGCTCCTGTCCTGCCAAAAGCCCAGGCGGGGAGAGTCGCTGCCCCCGGTATCCGGCGACGTGCTCGACTTGATTGATTTCCCGCCAGGATGCAGTTTCCATCCGCGCTGCTCCCAGGCAATGTCCGTTTGCTCTCAGGTTGAACCGGGTGAGTTTGAGGTCGAGGGCGTAAAGGTCGCCTGTCACCTGTTCGGCGAGGAGGGACGGTCGTGATACAGGTGCAGGGCCTCAAAAAGCACTTTCGCTTTCGCCACGGCCTCATAACGCGGTTGAGGCACCCAGATCACGTCATCAAGGCGGTGGACGGTGTCTCCTTTGACATCAAAGAGGGAGAGACACTGGGGCTTGTGGGCGAAAGCGGGTGTGGCAAGACAACTCTGGCCAAGACGATGCTGCGCCTCCACCTGCCCACAGGTGGTCGAGTTCTTTATCGAGGTCGTGATATCTTGAGCATGGGCAAGAAAGAGCTAAAAGCGCTACGGCGAGAGGTTCAGGTGATCTTTCAGGACTCAAATTCCACACTCGACCCTCGTATGACACTGGGAAGCATTCTCGAGGAACCCCTCCGAATACATCACGTAGGCAACAGGGATTTGCGAAAGCAACGTGTCGCCGAGATGATGGAAAAGGTAAAGCTATCGCCCGCTTTTCTTTCACGACACCCTTCAGAGCTATCGGGCGGACAGCGGCAGCGCATTTCGATAGGTCGGGCCTTGCTCCTCGAACCACGTTTCATCGTTGCAGACGAGCCGCTTGCCGGTCTCGACCCTATCGTCAGTACCCAACTGCTGGACCTGATGCTCTCTCTCAAACGCGACTATGGACTCACTTACCTGTTCATCTCCCACGATCTGGACACAGTTGCCTACGTCAGCGACCGCATCGGGGTGATGTACCGTGGCAAAATAGTCGAGATCATGAACGCCGAGCGCTTTGAGTCAAGGGCAAGACATCCCTACACGAGGTTTCTCCTCACGCCCGCTCCACGAGCGTCGGAGCCCGCTCTCGACGGTGGAGTCCATTTTCGTGACCAGCGTAGCGAGAGTGGCTGTCTCTTCTCGAAGAAATGCCCACATTCAACCCAGTTATGTGCTGAACTCTCTCCCCCCCTCCGTGAAATAGTGCCTGGTCACCAGGTGGCCTGTCACCTGGCAGACTGATTGCCTCAGCATAGACCAGATAGGAGTTCTTGATGGCGACCAATTTGACAGCACTACAGGAATGGCAGGAGCGGGTGGTCGCCTGCCGCAGAGAGCGGGAAGAGTCGGACGACGAGGCGTGGCAGCGGCTGGCCCACTGGTACGACACCTGGGTGCGGCACAACGATTACGTGGAACTCGTCCTGCCCCGGCTGCTGCGGCACGCGGGGTCCACAGCGCGGGTGCTGGAGATCGGTCCCGGCAGCGGCGCATTCACCATCCCTTTGGCCTCTGCCGTCAGAGAGGTCGTGGTCTTGGAGCCCTCACCGGCAATGCGAGAGGTGTTGGCCTACAACCTGTCAGAGGCCGGCATCACCAACGTGCGCCTCGTCCCCCGGCGCATCGAGGAGGGACTGGAGGTGGTGGACGGGCCCTTCGGCTGTGCTCAGGGCAGGCCTTTCGACCTGGCTCTGGCCTCGCACTCTCTTTACAGCGTCAAGCCCATTGACGCCATGGTGCGGGGGCTGGTGCGCCTGGCCCGCCACACTGTCGTTCTGATGGGCACGGGGGAGCAGCGGGAATGGTATCAGGCTCTGCATCGTCGCTTCAAAGGGAAGGCCCGGGTGCCTTACCCCCATTTCCGGCACTTTTACGCCCTGCTGCTGGAGATGGGTATCTACGCTGATGCGGAAATCGTATGGGCCAGCGCCAACTACGTCTACGATAGCGAGGAAGAACTGGTCGAATGGTGGATGAGGCATTTCCACCTCGACGAGAGTCACCGTGAGGAGCTACGCTCCGCTCTGCTCCAGGTCGCTAACTGGCGAGGGGATCGCGTCGGCATCTACGACCACCGTCGCACGGCGCTGGTCTGGATAGACGCGGAGCGCAGTCTGTTCGATAGAGATGGTGGTGAGTGAAGCGAAAACGGCTAAGAAAGTGACGCCGCGTCCCGACGGCCATTCACTGGTTCGATCCGGTTCGGATGGCCGATCTGTACCAGGAACTATCTATGTCGCCTCGCACAGCTACCAGCCGCCTGCGGAGCAATTGCGTTACCGTTTTGCCCTTCTTGGTCACCCGTTCGCCCAACCGCGCCAGGATCCCCACTTTGATTTCCCGCCAAACTGTGCGCCCATCGGGTTGACCATCGTTTGGTCGGAAAGGTACCATCACCCCGTCTGCACCGACGAGCAACGGCAACTTGGCCACTCCTGCCTCTATCTTCTCCTCCTCTGGCAGATCTCCTGCCAGAAACGCCTTCAACTGACGCTCGATCCGCGCTTTTGCTCTCGCTCCAACCAATTGTACCCAGTTCCAGATGCTACTGGCACTCACTTCTATCCCAGTCAACAAGGCCAACAGTTCACGCGCCGTCCCAAAGGGAACGAAGACCGCCAACGCGCAGGCCGCGCGCATCAAAACGTCACTGACGCGTTGATTGGGTCTCAGCCCCAGTTCCGTGTCCAGAGGAGCGACTCGACCAATTTTACACCGATTGGGGCAACGTCCTACACGCCGCTTCCAGCGCACGATCCCGATCAAGCCTCTCAAGGTGCGCTCGACGAACCCTTTACTCTCCAACCGTTTACCGCACTTCTCGCACGTCGGCCACTCCGTCGGGCGTTGCGCTCGCTCGGCCAGCACATCCTCGACCACGGCGACCGCTATCGCGCGTGCCAACTGCCACGCCGCCAGCATCATAGCTGCCAAAGTCGGCGCATTTTCAACGGCAACAAGCAGTTCTGCCAAGTCGCCACCCGTATGGCGTATACTCTCCCTGAGACACGACATCGAAATATGTTCTCCTTTTCTGAATTTGTCCTAACCTCCAGAAAGGATACCACGTTTTCGACTTTTCGCCTTCCCCCCAAGTTTTGTATACGCCCGGTTAAATGGTTCCGCTCACACTTGGGCCTTTTGCTGGCGTGCGGCACGATGGCGGAGGCGATCCGCGCCCACCTGCCCGCCTGCTCCTACCAACGAGCAATTGAACGCTCGTCGGCGCAGAGAAAGTGACTGTTGCAGACCCAGGAGCCCGGCGATTCGCCGGGCTCTTTTGTCTTCGAGGCGAAGTTATAGTATACTTGCCGTATGGAAACGCCCCTCCTGCAAACCAAACTCTATATC
>CAYQTW010000072.1:0-10924 GCA_964420485.1 uncultured Anaerolineales bacterium | reverse complement strand
AATCGGGGCGGGGTAGAACCCAAAGCCCACCATCACCAGCACCAACGGCCACATTGTCACTTTTTCCCACCAGGTCATGTCTTGCAGCCGGCCCCACTTTCTCTTGTCCAGCCGGCCCCAGAATAGGTGCTGGACGATTTTCCACAGCGTGTAGGCCGCCGTAAAGACCAGGCCCAGGACGCCAATGAAGGCGTAGGTCGGGATGAAACGCACCGTGCCCCGAAAGACGAAGAACTCGCCCCAGAAGCCGCACAACATTGGCAGCCCCAGCCCGGCCAGGCACGTTACCAGCGTAATGCCGTAGTAGTAGGGTATCTGGCTCGCCAGGCCGCCGAACACTTTGAGGTCGCGGGTGTGGGCGCGCTCGTAGAGAAAACCCGCCAGGAAGAACAGCCCGCCGGTGATGATGCCGTGAGCGAATATCTGCATCGCCGCGCCGCTCATACCGGTCGTGGCCAGACTGAGCGCCTCCCCGCTGTCCAGCATCCCGTAACCGGCCGCGGCCGCGCACACACCCAGCGTGACGTAGCCCATGTGCGCCACGGAGGAGTAGGCGACCAGCCGCTTGAGGTCCCACTGCGCCATGCAGACCAGCGCCCCGTAGACGATGCTGATGACGGCCAGGATGGGGATGATGGGCACGTCCACGACAAAATGGTGGAACACTCCCGGAAAGAGCGGCAGCGCCACCCGCATCAACCCGTAGCCTCCCAGGGCCATCAGCGCACCGGCCATCACGACACTGCCCGCCGTGGGGGCCTCGGTGTGGGCGTCGGGCAGCCAACTGTGGAGAGGGAAACAGGCCATCTTGACGGCGAACCCGATGAAAAAGCCCCAGAATGCCAGGCAGGCCCATCCCCATTGCTCGGCGCCGTGAAAGGGCCGTGCTGCCGCCGCCTCTGCGATCTCAAAGGTGCCGGTCTGCACGTAGACGCTCAGGATCGCCAGGAGCAGCGCCACACTGCCCAGCAGCGTGTAGATGAAATATTTGATCGCCGCGTGCTCTCGTTGCTCCCCGCCCCACACGCCAATGATCAGGAACGCCGGCACCATCGCCAACCCCCAAAAGACGTAGAACTGCACCAGATTGAGGGAGAGCAGGACGCCGTTCAACCCCATCTCTAGCACCAGGAACAGCAGATAGTATTCCTTGACCCGCTCCTCGATGACGTGGGCGGAATAAAAGAGGCTCAGCGTCGTCAACAGCGTGACCAAGAGCACCAGCGGCGTGCTGAGACCGTCCGCCCCCACGTGGAAAGAGACCTGGAAGGTGGAAATCCAGGGGTACAATTCCTCGAACTGCATGGCGCCGGCCCCCCGGCGTGTCACCTCCACCCACAGGATGACGGCCAGGACGAACGTGATGCAGGCGAAAGCGGTGCCCACCCGCTGGATCGTCTTGGCGTCCTTGCGGGGGATGACCAGGATCAGCAATACGCCCACCAGCGGGGTAAAAATGATCGCGCTCAGAATGGGGTAATATAACATTTGTGTCCTCCGTATTTGAACATTAGCTTTGTTTACCGGGGGTTGAGGCAGCGGATGGAAAGCGGATAAACGGATATGCCTCGCTTCTATCCGCTTATCTGCTGCCTATCCGTTGCACCAAACTCACAAGACGGTAAACACATACAGTCTATCGTCACCACCACGCCATGTGTATCATGGTGAGATACATCGCCACCAGCGCCAGCACAGAGATGAAAGCGATCAGGATATAGTTTTGCACCCGTCCGGTCTGAATGGGACGGATGAAACGCCCGCCGGCCTTGACCGTGCGGCCCATCTCTTCCACTGCGCCATCCACCACGCGGGCGTCGAAAACACCGCTCGCGTTCGAGAGGGCGCGCGTCGCCTGGCCTGCTGCGTTCGCCAGCGGGTCGAGAACGCGCGGGTCGAGGAGGCTGCTGAACTCGGAGAGTGCTCGCGTCGCCCGTGCCGCCAGATAAACCACCCTGTCCATCACCAGCACATCAAAGTGACCGGTGGCCTCCGAGACTGTCCGGCTCATCCGCGCCACCAGGCTGACCGCTCTGTTCATCACCAGTGCCTCGAAACGACCGGCGATCTCTGACGTGGCTCGGCCTATCCGCGCTGTCCAACTGACCACTCTGTCAACCACCAGCGTTTCAAAGCAGCCGGCGGCCCGCGCTGTCACCCACCCCGCTTGGGCGACGAACTCGACTGCCCGGTCCAGCACCCGGCTGTCAAACCCAGCGCAGGCGCGGGCCAGATACACCGTGCCCCGGGCAAAGGTCACGCGGTAGAACTCGTCCAGGTAGAGGCGGTGGTGTAACACGTCGTAGAGCCAGCCCATCCACACCCGGCGCATTCCGGCCTCCAGGCGATCCGTCTGCCCGGTCCACAGCGGTTCCCAGCCGTAGACCAAATACCCCGCCAGTAACCCGCACAGCGTAAAGACCGCCGAGATAGCCAGCGGCTGCCAGGCGAACTGCGCCGCCTCCGCCGCCTGGCCGTTCCCGACGAAACGATAGAACCAGTCAGGGATCAATCCTCCCCAACCCAGGCATACGGCCAGAACCGCCAGGACGATGAGCGGAATCGTCATACTGCGTTCGCTCTCGTGAGCGTTGGCGGCGGCCTCACTGCGTGGCCGCCCCACAAGAATCAGGCATAGCAGCCGCGTCGTGTAAAAGGCGGTCAGGCCAGCCGTGATTGCCAGTATCCAGAAAACTGCCGGGTGGCCCATCTCGTAGGCCGCGTTCAGAATCCCATCCTGGGACCAGAAACCCAGCGTGACGAGCGGGAGGCCAGAGAGCGACAGCACGCCGGCGACGAGCGTCCAGCAAGTGACCGGTTGCCGTTGGGCCAGCCCGCCCATGTTCATCACGTCGTTGGGATTGAATTCGCGCGGGTTGGCCTGACCGTGCTGCATCCCGTGGACGATTGATCCCGCCTCCTGAGAACGCGGATTGCAGGACATTAACGGATTGAGGCCGCGCTTTATCCCGTGGACGATTGATCCTGTTCCCAGGACGAGCAGCGCCATAAAAAAAGTCTGGGTGACGAGGTGGAATACCCCGGCCACGTAAGCGCCGGCGCTCAGCGCGATCACCACGTAGCCCAACTGGCTGATGGTGGAAAAGGCTAGAACGCGCCTGACGTCGTTTTGCGTCGTGGCGATCAGCGTGGCCAGGAGGACGGTGAGAGCGCCGGCGGCTATCATCACCACAGACGCCTCGTCTCCGGCGGCCGCGTAGAGGGGGAAACATCGCGCCATCAGGTAAAGGCCGGCCGGGGCCATCGTCGCGGACTGGATCAGGGCCGAGGCGGGAGCGGGGCCTTCCACCGCGTCGGACAGCCAGACGTGCAGCGGGAACTGGGCCGCCTGGCTGACCACGCTGCTCAAAATCAGCATCACGATTGCCGTCGCCGCCGAGAACTGGGTGCCCAGGAATCCGGTGCGGGTCAGCACGACCAGCGTCCCGCTATCAAAGATGTCGCGGTATTGCAGAGAACCGGTGACTGCGTATAATATCAGCAACCCCAGGAGCAGGCACACGTCACCCACTTTGGTGATCAGAAAAGCCTTTAGCCCGGCGCGGCAGGCCGCTTTTTCCTCGAACCGCAAGCCGATCAGCAGGTAGGCGCACAACCCCATCATCTCCCAAAAGATGAACAGCATCAGCAGGTTGCCGGAGACGACCAGTCCCAGCATGCTGGCGGTGAGGAGGGAGATGTAGGCGAAAAAGCGGCTAGAGCGCGGATTGTCACGCACGTAGCCCGCGCTGTAGACAAAGATCAGCAGGCAAACCAACGGCGCTGCAAAGAGCATCACCGTCGTCAGCGGATCAACCCACACGCTGGCCTGGAAGACGCCGGCGCCGATGGGGAACCAGTCGGTGGCGCTCTCAAAGGCCGCGCTCCCTGCGCCCACCGGCAGCAGCGCCGCCTTCCAAAAGACGATCTGCGCCAGGATGAAAGAGACGGCGACAGCCCCGACGGTCAGGCGATGGCTGACGGTCTTGGTTCGGTGAACCCTCAGCGCGACAGCTACGAAAGCCAGGAGGGGAAAGATCGGAATTAGCCAGGTCAGATTCATATCAAACCAACCAACCAACGTATTTGTTTACCGGGGGTTGAGGCAGCGGATGGAAAGCGGATAAACGGATACGCCCCATCCGCTTATCTGCTGCCTATCCGTTGCACCAAGCTCACAAGACGGCAAATACATACCAACAAATCAGCCTTTGAGCAAGTCGGCGTCTTCTGGTATGATAGTGCCGTGTGTGCGCCATAGGGCAATGATGAGCGCCAGCCCGACGACTGTTCCGGCCGCGGCGACGGCATAGACGAGCAGCGCGAACGTCTGCCCAGTCGCTGTCCCTGGCTCCAGGTAGCGCCAGAAGACCACCAGGTTGACGTTGGCGGCGTTGAGCATCAGTTCGATGCCCATCAGGATGGCGATACCGTTGCGTTGCGCCAGCACGCTGTAGAGGCCAACGCAAAAGAGCGCCGCGCCGACGATGAGGTACCAGGTCAGAGGAACCATCGTCGCCCCTGCGCGATAATCGCTACCCCAGTCGTGGCTCAAGATGACCCAGCCCAGCGTGGCGCACAGCAGCGCCGCGACGACGACTGTCGCCCACCACTGGCGAATGACCCGAGGCTGCCGGCGGCTCGTCGGGCCCCACGTGTACACGATGGTCAGGATGATGATGACGGCGACGGCGACGGCATAGATGAATTGGACAGTAGCCAGGAGAGGCGCTTCCAACAACACGTAGAGTGCAGCGACGCCGAAGAATGAGAGAGTCAAAAAGAGCGCAGCGTGAAAGACGTGGCGCCACGTCACTACCAGCAGGGCCCCGCCCAACGTGATCGTGCTAAAGAGAATAAAGGCGCCTTGTTCAACAGTCATTTTGGTGGATTGATAGATTGGGAATGGTGCGCCCAAACTGGTCTATTCACCTGTTGGGTCCAGGGTGTTCCAGAATAAAGTATCCCAGGTCATAGCCTGTCATTCTGAGCCGGAGCGCAGCGGAGGCGAAGAATCTCGCCTTGGACAGACAGTTTGAGCACTGTAACGTGAGATTCTTCGCTTCACTGCGTTCCGCTCAGAATGACACTGGGATGATTATTTTTCTATAACAGATTCACTTTGCCTCAATATAGTCCATCAGTTCGTCAACGGTGTCGAAGGCTAGCAAACCTCCGCGTTTGTGGGCTTTAGTGGCTTCCCGCTCCGCCTCCTGCCGGGCTTTGGTGTAGTAACGAGCCTCGTCCGCTTTGATCTCGTGGGGTTCCGCTTTGCGGGGACCAGATTTCTGGAGCACACAAAAAAGGCCAGAGCGATTAGAGTAGTGAAAATGAGCGCGATAATGCAAGACGCCGGTGAAAGCGAGTTGATCCAGTAACGCAACCTCCCGAAGGTTGATAGCAGGCGTGAGTCGGCGGCTATTATAGCATGATTGGGTCAGAGCGCCAACAAATACCAAGTTTTCGGGTCTGCTGGCATGATCCGCCGATCCTCCTGATCCGTGTTCTCAAGTGGGTGCTTGCGCAGATGTCGAATCACGGGTAAAATACCACAATGCATAATTCGCAATCCACAATCCGTCTCTACGACCTTGACCTCCCCGCTCTCCGCTCCCTCCTCCAGGATTGGGGCGAGCCGGCCTACCGCGCCACTCAACTCTGGGAGTGGCTCTACGTCCACCTGGCAACCGACCTGGCTCAGATGACCAACCTGTCCCGGTCGCTGCGCGAGAGGCTGGCGGCAGAGACGACCATCGGCGTGCCGCAGGTGGTGGACACGTTGCACTCGACCGATGGGCGGACGCGCAAGCACCTGCTTCGGCTGGCGGACGGCGAGACGGTCGAGGTGGTGCTGATGCGCTACGAGCGCCGCCGCACTGCCTGCATCTCTACCCAGGTAGGGTGCGCCATGGGCTGCGCCTTTTGCGCTACCGGACAGATGGGCTTTCGCCGCGACCTCACCAGCGGCGAAATCGTCGCCCAGGTATTGCACTTGGCACGGGAACTGCGGGCCCAGGGCGAGCGCCTCACCAACGTCGTGCTGATGGGTATGGGCGAACCGCTGGCCAATTACAACGCTTCACTGGCCGCCATCCGCCGCCTGATCCACCCCCAGGGCCTCAATCTGGGCCAGCGGCGCATCACCCTCTCCACCGTCGGGCTGGCACCGGGCATTGAGCGGCTGGCGCGGGAGGGATTGCAGATCACCCTCGCCATTTCCCTGCACGCCGCCACCGACAAGTTGCGCGACCAACTCGTCCCCATCAACCGCCGCTATGGGCTTGACGCTCTCTTTGAAGCCTGCTACCACTATGTCGAGCGCACCGGACGGCGGGTCAGTTTCGAGTGGGCGCTCATCGAGGGAGTGAACGACACGCCGGGGCAGGCGCAGGCGTTGGCCGCTCGCCTCACCGGGCTCCTGGCCCACGTCAACCTCATCCCGCTCAATCCCGTCGCGGGCTACACGGGGCGGCCCTCCTCCCGCGCCGCGTCAGATGCCTTTGTTGCCGAACTCGAACGGTATCGCATCCCCTACACCGTGCGCGTGCGGCGGGGGGGGGACATCCGGGCTGGCTGTGGGCAGTTGCGGCAGCGTAACACGGGCCAGGGAGGGGCTAATTGACCTGCTTCATGTGCGTGATTGGGACTTGACTGGGGCTGGTCTTGACCACAGGACGCTTCACACCGGGCTTGTCATCACAATGTGGTCGCCCTTCTGACGCCGAACGGTAAAGCCGTCCGACTCGAAAATCTTGACCAGTGTGGTTGTCTCCTTCCGACCTCACGGCAATCAACCGCCAGCATCGCTAGCGGTTTTCGTTTATCATATTCTGTGTTAAAATACACGCCACGCCCCAAGGAGGAACTCTATGCCCGAACACATTCTCATCGCCATCGCCTGGCCCTACGCCAGCGCCAAAATCCACGCCGGCAACATCACCGGCTCTCACCTGCCCGGCGACGTATGCGCCCGCTACCACCGCCTGGCCGGCGACCGCGTGCTGATGGTCTCTGGCTCTGATTCGCATGGCACCCCCATCATCGTGCGCGCTGAGCAGGAGGACAAATCGCCCCGCGAGGTCTTTGAACGCTTCCATCACGACTTTCTGGAACTGTTCCAGCGCCTGGGCATCAGTTACGACCTGTTCACCCACACCGATACGGAGAACCACCACCGCGTCTCCCAGGACTTTTTTCTGGCGCTACTCGAAAAAGGCTATCTCTACAAGCAGGTGCAGGAACAGATGTACTCCGAGGTGCAGGCCCGTTTCTTGCCCGACCGCTTCGTGGAGGGTACCTGCCCGGTCTGCGGCTACGAATCGGCCCGGGGCGACCAGTGCGACAACTGCAACACGCTGCTGGACCCGAAGGATCTGATCAACCCGCGCAGCAAGATTGACGGGAGCACGCCCGTGCTCCGCGAGACGGAGCACTTTTTTCTCGACCTGCCCAAACTGGCCCGGGCCGGGCTGGCCGAGTGGCTGCAGCAGGGTAAGGAACACTGGCGGCCCAACGTGATCAACTTTGCCCGCCGCTTTGTGGGCGAGGGGCTGCGGGGCCGACCCATCACCCGCGACCTGGAATGGGGCATCCCGGTGCCCGTGCCGGGATGGGAGAGCAAATGTCTCTACGTCTGGTTCGAGGCGGTCATCGGTTACTTTTCCGCCAGCCGAGAGTGGGCGCACAATCACGGGGAGCCGGAAGCGTGGAAGGATTGGTGGTACGACCCGGCGGCCAAGACGATCTACTTTATCGGCAAGGATAACATCCCCTTTCACGCCGTCATCTGGCCGGCAGAGTTGATGGGGGTGGAGCGGCTCTACGAGGACGACCCGTCCAAAAAACTCAACCTGCCCTACGACGTGCCGGCCAACGAGTTTATGAACATGGAAGGATTCAAGATCTCCGGCAGCCGCAACTGGGCGGTGTGGATGGACGAGGCGCTCGACCTGTACGACCCCGATGCGCTGCGCTATTACCTGACGATGGCGATGCCGGAGACGCGGGATACCGACTGGCTGTGGGACGGCTTTTTGCACCGCAACAACGACGAACTGGTGGCTACCTGGGGCAACCTGGTCAACCGGACGCTGACCTTTGCCTACCGCCGCTTCGACGGCCAAGCGCCAACGCCGGGACCGCTGGAGGACGTGGATACCCGGCTCCTGGCCCAGATTGAGGCTGGCTTTGAGCCTGTCGGTCAGTTGTTGGCTACCTGCAAGTTCCGCACCGCGTTGGGCGAGGTGATGGCCCTGGCACGGGAGACGAACCGCTACCTGGATGAAAAAGGTCCCTGGTTCCAGATCAAAGAGGACCGCGAGGCGGCCGGCACGACCATTTACGTGGCGCTCAAGGCCATCGACTCGCTCAAGGTGCTCTTTGCTCCCTTCCTGCCCTTTTCGTCCGAGCGGCTGCACCAATATCTGGGCTACGAAGGAACACTGTTCGGGCGACAGTACACGGACACCTTTGAGGAAGCGAACGGGCGAATCCACGAAGCGTTATGTTACGACGACAGCGGCGCGACCGGTGAATGGAAAGCCAGCCACCTGCCGCCGGGCCAGGTGCTGCGCCAACCCGAACCGCTGTTCGCGAAACTGGACCAGAGCGTGGTCGAAAAAGAACGAGAACGATTGGGACAAACAAGCAGTTGACGTATCTTTTCAATAAAGTGGGGCAAGATCTCGGTCACAAGCCTGTCATTCTGAACCGGAGCGCAGCGGAGGTGAAGAATCTCGCCTTGGATAGGCGGTTTGGGCACTGTAACGTGAGATTCTTCGCTTCACTGCGTTTCGCTCAGAATGACACCCCCAAATATTGAAAAGATACCAGTTGACCTTGGAGTGAAAAGGACAACAAAAAAAGGAGGACAAAAAATGAACAAAAAGACTGCGAGAGTGTTTATCCTGCTGATGGTGATAGCCTTGACGTGTGCCTGCGATCTCCCATTCACGTCGGGAACAGAGACACCACCGACACCGCCTCCACCACCGCCGCCGGAAAAGGCCCTTTTCCAGGACGATTTCAGCGACACCGGCTCCGGCTGGGAGGTGGGGGAGTATGAAATTGGCAGCGTGGGCTACGAGAGTGGCGCTTACTTTGTGATCTCCCCCGGTGATGGGGACACAATGTGGGGCGTGGCCAACGTGTCCTTCAGCGATGTCATCATCGAGGTGGACGCCACTCAGGTCTCGGCCCCGGCCAATGACAACAACGATTATGGAGTGGTATGCCGGGAGCAGGGCAATGGCTCTGGATATTACCTGCTCATCTCCGGGGATGGCGGCTATGCCATCCTCAAAGGCGAAGGAGAGGGAGGGGGCTTCGAGACACTGGTGGACTGGGCGGTGTCGGACGTCATCCGGCAGGGGAACGCCACCAACCACATCCGGGCGATATGCGACGGCTCCACCCTGGCGCTGTTCGTCAACGGGCAACGTCTGGCGACGACCGAGGACGACACGTTCACCGGAGGAGACATTGCGCTGACCGCGACGTCCTACGAGGCCGAGCCTACAGAGATTCACTTTGACAACCTGGTGGTGAACAAGCCGTAAGGAAATAAGTAGACGAGTAAACAAGTAGACAAGGAAACTTGCACCTTGTCTACTTGTGTACTTATTCTACCCCCAAGGAAGGAGCAACGATGGCACGCTTACACGAATATCAGGGCAAGGCGCTTTTGGCGCAAAAGGGTATCCCCGTCCCCCGGGGCCGGGCGGCCAGCACGCCCGACGAGGCGCGCGAGATCGCGGCCGAAATTGGTGGGCCAGTCGTGATCAAGATACAGGCCTGGGTGACAGGCCGGGCCGGCCTGGGCGGTATCCGCTTTGCCGAGACGCCCGACGAGGCGGCGCAGGCGGCCGCCGACGTGCTGGGAATGCAGGTGGGCGGCTTTACCGTCGAAAAGGTGATGGTGGAGGAGAAACTCGCTATCAAGCAAGAGTTCTACACCGGCCTCATCGTCAGCGACCGGGAGCGGGCGCCGGTGATAATGTTCTCCAGCGTCGGGGGCACCGGCATCGAGGAGATCGCCCACCAGCACCCGGACGCCGTCTCCAGCGCGGTGGTGGACATCGAGCACGGCCTGCGGAGTTACCAGGCCCGCAACCTGGTGCGGCACACGGGGGTTCATGGCCGCTTGCAGCGAGACCTGGCCAATCTGCTGGTGAAACTGTACACCGTGGCCCGCACCTGGGAGGCTCGCACTGCCGAGATCAACCCGCTGGTGTTGACGACCGAGGGTAAACTGGTCGCCGCCGACTGCCGCGTCACGGTGGACGACTATGCCGTCTTTCGCCACAAAGACCTGGGGATAGCCTTCGCCCGCGAGTTGGACCGCCCGCCGACGGCGCTGGAGCGCATCGCTTACGCCGTCGAGGAGAAGGACTATCGGGGTACTTTTTACTTTATTCAGATGGTCGAGGACTTTCAGAGGGGAGAGGGGGTCATCGGCTTCCACGGCGCGGGCGGCGGCGGCTCAATGATGAGCATGGACGCGGTGATCAACGAGGGCTTCCGCATCGCCAACTTTGTGGACACCTCCGGCAACCCGCCCGCCAGCAAGGTCTACCGGGCCGCGCGCATCATTCTCAGCCAGGGCCCGATTGACGGCTACTTTGGCTCCGGTTCGGGCGTGGCCAGCCAGGAGCAGTTCCACTCCGCGCGGGGGCTGGTGAAGGCGTTTTTGGAAGAGCCGCTGACGGTGCCGGCCGTCATCCGGCTGGGCGGCAACGCCGAGGATAGGGCGGTGGAGATTTTGGAGCGGGTCAACGATTATATCTCCGCGCCGGTGGAGGGGTACAAGAAGGACGACTCTCCCCAGTTCTGTGCCCAACGGCTCAAAGCACTGATCGAGAGTCACACCCCGCCGGCCGCAAAGCCCCAGAGGCGGCAGAAGCCGGTCGCGCAGCGGCCCTACACC
>CAYQTW010000071.1:0-10967 GCA_964420485.1 uncultured Anaerolineales bacterium | reverse complement strand
GCCTCGATGGTTTCTTCTTCGGTGGGCGGAGGGATGACGTCTCTCACCAGGTTGATGGCCAGTTCGCGCAGGATGCCGGTCGGCTGCCCTGCTTCGTCCCGGTCGATGACGCCTTCGGGCGGATTGGGGGTATCTCCCGTGATGCCCGCTTCGCGGAGCGCCCGCGAGTTGACCACCGCCAGGTGCATGTCGTTGCGCCACAGAATGACGGGGTGGTCGGGGGCCGCGTCGTCCAGGTCGGCGCGGTGGGGCTGACGCGGCTCGGGCCAGCGGGTCTCGTTCCAGCCCTGGCCCAGGATCCACTGACCCGGGGGCGTCTCGCTCGCTCTCTGCGCCAGCCGCTCCCGCAGGTCGGCCAGCGAGGTCGCCTCGGCCAGCGCCAGCCGGCGGAGGCCAAGCGCCCAATCGTAGTAATGAAAATGCGCATCGGTCAGACCGGGCAGCACCAGACGGCCGCCCAGGTCAATCAAACGGGTGTTAGGGCCAGCCAGCGCCCGAATCTCGGTGTCGTCACCGAGGGCCAGAAAACGGCCATCGCGGATAGCGATGGCCGTAGCCTGGGGAAAACCAGGGTCCTGGGTAAGCGTCTTGCCGTTGTAGAGAATGAGAGTAGGCATTTTGCCGGCTTCAGTAGTAGTACCAGATGCTTTCGTAGTCCTTTGGGTCCTCTCCAATCTCTTCCAGTCTTTGCAGGTACTCGTAGATCGAATTGTCCACGTAGGGCCAGGGTTCCATCGGAGTGATACCCTTCTCCCACGGATGCCAGAGGTACACGCGGCGTCCATCGGGGCGGACGCCGATCAGTTCCCGGTCCTGCCAGGCCCGGATGTGGTTCTTCCCCAACCGGGGGACGTTAAAGACCGGCTCGTCGGTGCGGAAGATGCCCGGCAACAGCCGCGCTTCCTCCTTGCGCTCCTGGGCGATCCGGGCTAGAGGGGTCAGATAATCCCTCGTCTCTTCCTTGCCCTTGGGGTAGAAGGTGTAGTAGGGGTCCACGCCGACTTTTTTCATAGCGATGCGGTTGGCCACCGTCTGGAAGCGGAGGCTGGTGTTCAGCGTAAAGACCTGCTGGTTGTAGACGTAGATGCCCTGCCGGCGCAATTTGTAGACTGCGTCGGCCAGGTCCGGCGTGATCTCGGCCGCACTCTCGATGTGGGTGACAAAGCAGATGTTCCTGCGACCCGGTTCGATGTACCTTCCCAGCATCTCCGCCAACTTGTCCGTGATGCGCATAGGCATAGTCACCGGCGCCCGCGTGGCCCAGCGGATGTTGATGATGTGCTCCATGCGGCTCAGGCGCTCCATCATGCGCTCAATCATGCGGTCGCTCATGAACAACGGATCACCGCCGGTGATGAGTATGTCGCGTATCGCGGGATGGGCGGCGAACCAGTCGAGGGCATCGTCCAATTGCTTTGGAGTAGCCATCGCCTGCGGCATCATCGGGCCGGTGATCTCCCAGTTCCTCTGGCAGTAGACGCAAATCTGGGGGCAGGTGTCGAAGGGTTTGATGATGGCGACGGTGGCGTAGCGCCGGGTCACCAGGTCAACGGGCGAAGTGTCGTGCTCCCCCATAAAGTCAAAGTAGTATGCCCGGTCATCCCGGTGCTCTATCATCCTCTCGGCGTAGTGCAGGGGTGGGATGACCTGCGACCGAACCTGGGCGTCCTCTTTGCGCCCAGTCGAGTCGAAATCGAAGAGGGAGAGATAGTAGGGGGTGATGCCGAAGGGAATGTCGTACTCCACACATAGCCGGATTGCCTTGACATCTTCCTCCGTCAGAGGTACGAGATGCTGGAGACGCTCGAGGCCCTTTTTGCCCTTGAAGATGTACTTTAGTTGCCAGCGGTGGTTATACCAGTGCTCCAGCGTGGCGTCGAAAAAGTCAACGATCCTTCGCCGGTTTCGCTCCCGTTTGGCTACCAGGTCGGAGTCCAGGCCAGTCGGGTGCCGGTTCACCAACTCCATCACCTCGTCGTTCGCGTGGTCGAGGAAATCTGATCGAGCGACGCCGGCCGCCCGTCCCTTGATCGCCGCAAAGTCCACCGGCTCCACACCCGCGTCGGCCAGTACCGGCCCCAGCCAGCCCTCAGACAGCCCGGCCTGCCCGTTGATTGCTTTCAGCAGGTGCTTGAATTCCTCGACAAAGCCAGGGGCAGGTTCATCGTCCGAACCCAGGCTTCCGTTGGCCAGTCGCCACAGGTATTCCAGCGTGCTGAACCCGGCGATTTCCTCGTTGCGCGGGGAGATGAGGTTGTTAAAGACGCGCAGCGCCTCTATAGCCGTGGCGTACTCCAACTTGTGCACATCCATTTCCCGGCAGCGGTACTTCCATTCCAAGTGCTTGAGGTAGTTAAACAGCGCGATCCGTCCTTCTTCCACACCCTGGCTTTCCCGCAGGATGCGGCGGACCTGGCGGTCGTACTCCCACAGATCGTCAGTCACAATGGCCTCCTTCATAAAATAAGCGCACGTGAAAACTACAAACGTTCATTCGTAATGCGTAGTGACGGGGCGAGGATTACGTTTCACGTTTCACGTGCGCATAGGATTCTCGATTGACTAACTCGCTCTCACATCCAGCACCTCGACCCCTTCGAGCGCTCGCAGGCTGGCGACCAGGTCATCCTGCGGCGCGTGTCTGATCTTGAGGACGACGTTGAACTTTAGCGGTTCTTCGGCCGGGTAGGTGCCGCACGAGGCAATATCTCCGCCCATCTCTGCAATCACCGCCGTGATCTTGGCCAGTGTTCCTGGCGCGTCTGGAGCCTGGACGGTGAGACGCACCCCGGCCTGCCGGGCGCCCATGAGTTCCATCAGCGTGGAGAGCATATCGGTGTCGGTGATGATGCCTGCCAGCGAACCGTTCCGCATCACCGGCAGACAGCCGATCTTGTTCTCGGCCATGATGCGGGCTGCCTTCTCAATGGCCACGTCCTCTTCCACGGTGATCACGTCCCGCACCATCACGTCGCGGGCTTTGACCTTGCTCAACGCATAGTTCATCTCCCAGACGCTGAGCGTGGTCACCGACGAAGGCATCGCCTTCATCAACGTCTCTCGGGTGATGAGGCCCATCAGCCGGCCGTCCTTGCGCACGATGGGCAGGTGGCGAATGTTGTTTTCTTTCATATACCGATGTGCTTCTGTGATGGACGCCATGGGCTCCATCGTCAGCGGGTGCAGTGTCATGCGCTCTTTGATTAACATTATTGACCTCCAAGTTTCCCAACCTGCCAGTTCTATGCCCAGAATGCCTTTTTTAAATCGGTGAACTCCTCGACCGGCCCCTCGAAGCGGTTGCGGCCGAGTTCGAGCACGTAGACGTAGTCGGCGATCTTGAGCGCCTGCCGGATCTCCTGATCCACCAGGATGATGGTCAGGCCCTCGTCGCGCAGGTCCGTAAGCATAGCGTAAACTTCTTCCGATAGAAGCTTGGCCAACCCGGCCGTCGGCTCGTCCACCAGGATCAGCTTGGGGTCGGTCATCAGCGTGCGGCCGACCTCGACCATGCGCTGCATCCCGCCGGAGAGTTGGCCGGCCTGCGACTTGCGCCGGTCTTTCAACATCGGGAAGCGTTCATAGTTCTCCTCTATCTTGCGCTTGATGCGCGCTTTGTCGTTCCTGAACGTCCAGGCGCCGAGTTGCAGATTCTCCTCGACCGTCATCCAGCGAAAGATGCCCGGCTGCTGCGGGATGTACGAGATGCCCAGATCAATCCGCTTGTACGTCGGTGTCCCGATGACATTTTCTCCGTCGAGGACGATTTCTCCGGAGGCCGGCTTCAGAAAACCGTAGATGGCCTTGAGCAGCGTAGACTTGCCCACACCGTTGGCGCCGAGGACAGTAGTGATCTTTGCGGTCTGGGCCGTGACCGAAACGCCCTGCAAGATATGCAGGTCCTTGTAGTAGCCTACGTAAAGGTCTTTTACCTCAAGCATCAGCAGCCTCCTTCGTCCCTTCGGCTTCGCCCCTCGACAGGCTCGGGACATCGCTCAGGACAAGCCCTTCGGCTTCGCCCCTCGACAGGCTCGGGACATCGCTCAGGACAAGCCCTTCGGCCAGCCGTCCGGCCGGGATGACCGCCGGGGCCTCTTCATCTTCCTCGCCCAGGTAAGCCTCGATGACCGCCGGGTCTTCCTTCACCACTTTCGGATCGCCATCGGCGATCAACTCGCCAAAGTTCAGCACCAGCAGCCGCTTGCTGAGAGTGAAGATGGAATCCATGTCGTGGCTGATGATGATGAAGGCTTTGCCCTGCTCGTGCACGGTGTTGATGTACTCGTAGATCGTCTCCATCAACTTGGGATGTACTCCCGCGAACGGCTCATCGAGGATGATGACGTCCGGGTCGAGCATCAGCAGCCGGCCGAGTTCGAGCAATTTCTGCTGCCCGCCCGAGAGACTGCGGGCGTATTCGTTCGTCAGGTGTTCGATGGTCAGGAACTCGAGCACTTCCATAGCCTTGGCGTGAAAATCCCGCTGGCGGGCCGTCGGGTGGAGGGCCATAGCCGGGACAAGCATGTTTTCCAGCACCGTCATGCGCCGGAAGGCGCGGGTCACCTGGAAGGTGCGGCCCAGGCCACGACGGGCGATTTCGTAGGGAGGGAGGCCGTCAATCCGCTGGCCGTTGAGCCACACCTGGCCTCCGGTAGGTTTGTACACGCCATCGAGTACGTTGGTCAGCGTTGTCTTGCCGGCGCCATTCGGCCCAATCAGGCCGACCAGCTCGTTGTCCCGGATGCTGAAACTGACTCCGTTGAGAGCCTGAATGCCGCCAAAGCTCTTGTAAACGCCGCGTATGTCCAGTTCGATCATGACTCCACCTCTCCTTCGGCTTCGCCCTTCGACGGGCTTGGGGCATCGCTCAGGACAGGCATCGCCTGCACCCGTTTGGCTACCGTTTCCTTCCGGGCCTGCCGCATGAACAGCCGGTCAATGATGGGGTAGAGCAGGCCGTTCTGGGCAAAGCGCAGGGTGAGCACCAGTAGTACCCCGAAAGCCGCGTAGCGCCAGGCTCCCAGTTCCAGATGGAAACCAAAGAGATTGATCTCGCGCAACAGTTCCAGGCTGACGCGGCTGAGAAAGGCGCCGACGGCCGCCCCTAGCAGGCTTTCCATCCCGCCGATCACTACCATGGCGATCACCAGAGACATTTGCAGTATTTCCATGGTGTTAGGGGTGATGATTCCCACCTGATGGTAGAATACAGCCCCGACCAGCCCAACGATGAGACTGGTTATGACAAAGATCATCACCTTGTAGCGCACCACGTTCACGCCCATGGCGGATGCCGCCTCCTCGTCCTCGCGCATAGACCGCACAAAGAGCCCGAAGCGGGAGCCGGCCAACCAGTACATCAACGACATCGCTCCCAGAAGCAGAGCCAGCATGACATAGTATTCCTGCATACTCGTGATCCCCTCCCACAACTTGCCGAGTTGCAGCCCGTTGCTTCCCTCCGTAAACTTGAACTCGGTGAGGAGAGCGATGCGAAAGATCTCGGAAAAGGCGATGGTAAAGAGGGACAGATAGGCAGCCCTGAGCCTCAGGCAGAGGAAACCGATGACCAGGCCAACCACCCCGGCCAGTAATGTGCCAGCGATGATGCCTACCAACGGCGTCGTCCCCAGGTCACGGCCTATCAAGCCGGCGGTATAAGCGCCGATGCCTACGAAGGCCATGTGGGCAAAGGAAAACTGTCCACCGACGCCAGCCAGCAATGCCCAACTGGAGGCCAGAGTGGCGTAGAAAAATGCTCCGGTCACCACTGTCATCTGATAAGGAAAGCGTTTCAAGTAGAGAGGGGCCAAGACCAGCAGCGTTACTAACACCGTAACAGCGATCCAACGACTGTCTATTCGACGCTTCATGACTCCCTCCCAAACAATCCAGTGGGACGCAGGAGCAACATCAGGGCGAAGATGATCAACCCGAAGGCGGTCTTGTAGGCCGCTCCCTTACTCGGATCGGGATAGCAGCCGGCGCCCAACGCCTCCACCAGGCCGATGACTAGTCCGCCCACCAGCGCGCCCGGAATGGAGCCCAGGCCACCCAGGACGATGATCACATAAGAGCGGGTGGAGGCTGTCATACCCACCCACGGCACCCAGGTAAAGACTGGGATCAATGCCGCCCCCGACATCCCTGCCAGCATAGTGCCGATGCCAAAAGCCAGCGTGTTCATCGTCAGTGGGTTGATGCCCGTGACGGCGGCCGCTTGCTTATCCATACTCACTGCCCGCAAGGCTTTGCCCGTCCAGGTGCGGTTGATGAGGTACAACAACAAACCAATCAACACAATCCCTACGGCTGCTGCAACCAGCCGGTTGGGGATTAGAGTCAGCCCTCCTACTTGCAGACTACCCGCTTCCAGGTAGGTACCGGTCTTTTGGGAGAAGGGACCGACGATGGCCAGGGCTGTGTACTGTAAGAAGAATCCAAAACCGAAGGTGATCAGAATCGCGTATTCGCCGGCCCGCTCAACTCGGCCTAGATGCATCGGCCGTAGGAACAAGCGCTCAAAGGCAAAGCCGATGAGCATGGTAACCAAACCCGCCGCCGGCACTCCGACGATGGGATTCATATCCACGAAAAGCTGCAATAGATAATACGACACATAGCCGCCCAGCATGTAAAACTGGCCGTGGGCAAAACTGATGACCCCCTGCACGGAATAGATCAACGTCAGCCCCACGGCCATCAGGGCATAGATGGAGCCAATGACCAGCCCGTTGGCGGCCTGGTTGGCCACGTAGGTTGCGTTCGTGACGCATAGGTTTTCGGGCTGCGTGACGGCGAACAGGCCGTACAGTTCCATGGCTGCCAGCACACCTGTGCCGCCGGCCCAATACCAGCGGTCCAGCTCGGGAGTAAAGTACCACAACGGTCCGAGCAATAAGGGCCCCAGGGTCAATCCCCCCAGCCCGCCCACGATCCTGGCTGGCGAGTCGTCCAGCCCTTTTCGCCGGTAGATCCGCGGCAGACCCCAGGCGCCGATAGTGGCCCACACCGGGCCAGCCAACAGGAACCAAACAATGAGTATATTCATCTGCTCTCGATCTCCTTTGACCTCGACGAGTTCCCTTGCACAACAAGGATTGAGGAACAGCCCCAACCCCAACGTCAAGCCGGGCCGGGGCTGTTCCTTCGATAGGCCCACTCTGAGCAAAGGCTCAGGACACCATCCTCATTGAAATCGGACCACAATACGCGAGCGTATCGCTACGGAGTCGTTCCGGGAACAATGTAGGACGTGCCGTGGGTCTGGTAGACCTCCGGCCAGATCACGGCGGCCTCTTTCCAGTCCTGGCCGGTCTCAAAGTATTGGAGCAGCAAGACAGCCGGGTCGGGCCACTGATGCCACATGTAGGCCGGCACACTGCCATCGGCCGGTATTGGGTTCTTGCTGGTGTACTCGAAGTAGTAGCGACCCTGGGCCAGGCTGATGTCGGTGTCTTCCAACGCGTCTATGACCGCTTCGGGGTCCGTGGTGCCTGCCCGTTCAATCGCGTCGGCCACGATCCACACACTGTCGTAGGCCTCCAGGGCGTAACTGGGCGGGTCGGTGTCGAACTGGGCTGTGTAGGCCTCCGCCACGTGGTTGGTGATGTCGTTGTAGAGGGTCGGCGGCAAGCCCACCAGCGAGTAGACGTAGTAGTTGCCGTTGGGCACACTCTCCCAGAACTCGGGCTGGATGGCCACCTGGTTGGCGGTGCCAATGGTCTGTTCCGACGGAGCGATGCCCAGTTCGGCCATCTGTTGCTCCAGGTTGTAGCTGGTCTCGCCTGTCACCGCCACGCGGATAGCATCTGGCGGCGGGTCTATGGCCTGGACACGGGTGAGGATGGGCAAAAAGTCTTCCGTGCCCAACTCGACGAAAAAGACCTCGACGGACGTGATGCCGAGTTCCTCGAAGAAACCCTGGTCTTTCTCATTCTGACCGATGCCATAGTCTGTGTTCTCGACGATGCTGACCACGGTCTCCACCCCCACGGCCGCGAACCACTCGGCCGTGGCGCGGGAGTTCATGGACGAGGCCGGTGCGATGCGGAAGACCTCTGGGTAGCCGGTCTCGGTGATCTTGTCGGACCAGGTCTCCGAGAAGAGTACCGGAATGCCATATTCGTGGCACACGTCGGCGATGGGAAGCCCGACGGCACTGTGATACTCACCAGTGATGGCGACTACCCCATTCTCGGTGATCAATCGCTCGGCGACGGCGACGCCGCGCTCCGGCAATCCTTCGGTGTCGGCAAAGACCAGTTCGAGGGGCTTGCCCAGCACCCCACCGGCTTCGTTGATGTCCGCCACCGCCAGGTTCATGGCGAACTGCATAGCGATGCCGCCCACCACACTGCCTGGCGACGAGAGCGGCCCGATGCCGCCGATGCGGATTGTCTCTGCTTCGGGGGCGGGTGCTGGAGTGGCCGTGACGACCACTTCTTTCTCTACCTCTACTGTCTTCTCGACTACCTGGGTGACCACAACCTCCTTGGTCACCACGACTTCTTTGGGCTGGCAGGCTGTGAGAATCAAAGCCACCATAGCCAATATCGGTAAAGCATAACGTGTGATGCGAGACATGTTCTCCTCCTGTTGTGAATAGTATACTTGTTTCGAGAAATCGGATTCTGGATAGGGTCATTTAATCACTCGGCGATAGGTCACCTCCTTTCGGACTTTGAGCTTCCTTCGTCCACGTATCCCAGTTGGCGCGAGATTGCCTCCGCAGCCTGCAAGGACATCTCCCCCAACTCGGTGAGTCGTTCCTCTGTCAGACGAAAAGAGGGACCCGAGACGCTAATGACAGCGATCACGTGTCCCTCATAGTTCATAATGGGAGCCGCTACTGCACTCAGTCCCTCTTCCAACTCCTCCCGGGCCACGGCATAGCCCCGCTGGCGAATCTGGGCTAACTCCTCCTTGAGGCAGACTGGATCGGTGATAGTCTTTCCGGTGAAGCGCTCCAATCCCGCAGCCAGAATGCGCTCTACCCCCTGCTCAGGCAGGTAGGCCAGCAGCGCCTTCCCGCTGGATACACTGTGGGGGAGCATCTCACGACCGATCCATCCGACGTTGCGCACCATGTGGGGACTGGGGAAGGAAGCGATGTTGATCACCTTGTCGTCGCCTGTCAGAATCGAGAGGTTCACTGTCTCTTCACAGGCTTCGGCCAGGGTACGAAGATGGGGCTGGGCCATTTGTTGCAGATCCATCCGCATCAGAACCCGTCCCGCCAGCCTCACCAACTTGACGCCAAGCCGGTATTTCTCTGTTTCGGGGTCCTGCTCGACCAGCCCTCCTTGCTCCAGAGCCGTCAGGAGCCGGTGCACGGTGCTCTTGGGAAGCCCAAGCCGCTGGCTCAGGTCAGTCACGCCCAGGTCCGATGCCGCGTCGCCCAATGCCTTCAGAACTGCAATGGCTCGCTCCACAGATTGAAGCCCGGAGGCTGGATGCTGTTTCTTCATCAGAGGCGCCCTTACTCAACAGCACAGAGCCGGGGACCCACCGGTGACCAACGTTGCAACCCAGGTGTGGGTCGGAGTGGTATTCCAAAATTTGGAACAGTGTTTCAATTATATCACACTCCTGGTTATTCGTCAAATCAAAAATCCTCTACTTGATGCCGGGGGTCAAATCTGATATAGTGGGAATCAGAAACCAGGCTTGGTGTACAGGCTCGTTGAAAGTTACTTACTCAAGACCCCGACCTCCCCCAGGCTACTGGAGTTGTTATCTGCGATGGCCGTTTTTTGGCTGTCGGCGACGATGCCGGGGTACGGGCGCTGGCCGGTCGCAACACCCGGATGGTTGACCTGGGCGGGCGTCTGGCACTGCCCGGCCTGACCGACGCTCATTTTCATTACCGCGATTGGGCGCTCGGTCGCCGCCGGCTGTCCCCGGCCGATACTGCCTCGCTCTCCGACCTGCGCGTGCGGGTGGCTCACAGGGCGAGCGAGATACCCGCCGGCTGCTGGATACTCGGCCAGGGCTGGAACGAGACCCGCTGGCCCGAACCGCGCATTCCCACCCGCGCCGACCTGGACGACATCCCGATGATTGAGAAGCAAGTGGTATACGAACGCGGAGGTTGGCAGTCGGCGGTAGCAGTGCGGTGGGGTCAGGAATCAGGCTTTACGCTTTCTGAGCGAGCAGATTGTTACTGTAGCCGCCTTCCTGGCGGCCTTCGCCGGCTGCTTTACGTCTCGGTTTCCGCATCGTCGGGCTGGTCCGCTCCGAAAGCCAGCGCCAGTGCCCGGTCGGTGACAGCGGCGTAGGCCAGCGTCAGTGCGCCATAGTTGCGGATGCCGCCGCCCAAATTGTCGCTGCCGTTGCGGATGGTGACGCCAGAGATGCTCACCGAATGGCCTCCGGCGACGTAAAGCACGCGACCAGTTCCCTCGCCATCCAAGATCGTATCGCCCGCTCCTGCCCCTTGCAACGTCAGGTCTTTGCCGATGACGACGTGCCCGGTGTACACCCCTGCGGCCACGATGATCGCGCCGCCGTCGTCAACCTCGGTCACGCCCTGGCCGACGGTGGCGAAGGCACAGTTGGGCGCGCTGGTCGCCGGGGCGTCGTACTGCCCGTTTCAGGCCGCGTCGTCGCCGTCCGTGCGCACGTAGACTGGCGACGCCGCCCGCACTTGCGGCGCCAGCCCCAGCCCGGCCGCCACGGCCAGGCCGAGCAGGAGCACGATGAATGGAACTGTGATGATGCGTAAGAGTTTGCGATTCATTGGAGAGCCTCCTTCTGTTGGTAGATTGGGAAATTGGGGGCGGCGGGCCAGGGTCCCGCCGCCCCCGATCCGTTGGTTTCTCAATCCGTTGTTGTCCCAATCCGTTGTTGTCCCAATCCGTTGTTGTCCCAATCCGCTGTTGTCCCAATCCGCTGTTGTCCCAATCCGCTGTTGTCCTGCAATCCGCGTTAGTACGTGTTTACCGGGTTGTGCTTGGCGCAGCGGA
>CAYQTW010000070.1:0-11067 GCA_964420485.1 uncultured Anaerolineales bacterium | reverse complement strand
CCTCCACACGTTACTCTGCGAATTTACGAATCTACGAATAACGAAGCGTTCGCCCACTCTCCATTCGTTCATTCGTTCATTCGCTGACTCGCTGACTTGCTGACTCGCTCATTCGCTGACTCGCCGACTCGCTCATTCGCTGATTCGCCCGTCTCGCAGCCGTACAATCCGCTCCGCCTGGGCGCCGATCTCTTCGTCGTGTGTGACCATTACCACAGTGATGCCCTTTTCCCGGTGCAGCCGGTGTAGGATCTCCATCACCTCGGCTCCCGATGTAGAGTCCAGGTTGCCGGTGGGCTCGTCCGCCATTATAATGGGAGGATCGTTGACCAGCGCGCGGGCGATAGCCACCCGCTGTTGCTGCCCGCCGGAGAGTTCCGTTGGCTGATGGTCCATCCGGTCTCCCAATCCGACCATCTCTAGTGCCTCCTGCGCCCGCTGCTTCCGCTCCGATGAAGCGATCCGCGTCCCATTCCGGCTGTACTGCATAGGCAGCATCACCTGCTTTAGCGCGCTGGTGCGGGCCAGCAGGTTAAAGGTCTGGAAGACGAAACCGATCTGCCGGTTGCGAATGACCGCCAGTTGGTCATCCTTCATACCGCCCACCTCGACCCCGTCCAGCCGGTACGCGCCCGAGGTCGGCGTGTCCAGACAACCGATGACGTGCATCAGCGTGGACTTGCCGGAGCCAGAAGGCCCCATGATCGCCACCCACTCTCCCCGCGCAATCTGCAGCGACACCCCGCGCAGGGCATGAACCTCTACCTCACCCATCTGGTACACCTTGGTGATGTCCGCAATCTCGATCAATCTCTTCTCCATCTAACCACCTCCCATAAACCGCCCCGGGCCAAACATTTGCCCGCCAGAATCCCGAGTTGCCCCGGCGACCACGACCACCACGTCTCCTTCCTCCAGGCCACTGGCGATCTCGACCTCCGTATCGGTCATCAGCCCCAACTCTACCTCCACTCGCTCAACCGAGCCTCCGGTCAGGCGATCCACGTAGGCCAGTCCACCCTCAGTGTGGACGGCGCGTAGCGGGACGAGCAGCGCGTTCTCCTGACTGGCAGTGACAATCTCCACGTCGGTCGTCATCCCGGCGCGCACGGGCAAGTCGGTTGGTGCCAGACGGATGGTGACCGGGTAAAGCACCACGCCGGACTGGGTTTCGGCCACCGGCGCAATATACGTTACCTCGCCGGTCAGTTCGGCGTCAGGGAAAGCGTCCACGCCTACCAGCGCCTCCTGGCCGACCACTATCTGCGCCACGTCGGTCTCGTCCAAGTTGACGTCCACCACCAGCGCCGACAGGTCGCTTATCACCACGACGGCAGCCTGCCCTGCCCCGACCATCTCACCCACCTTAATGTTCATCTCGGTGACAGTGCCGCCCATCGGGGCAACCAAGACCGTATCCTCCAGTGTGCGCTGCGCCGATTCCAGGCCAAGTTGTGCCTGGGCTAACGAGAGTTCCAACTGCTCCAGTTGGAGAGGTTCGCTCTCCAGCGCCACTTGGGCGTTGAGCACATTGGCCTGGGCGTTCTGCACATTCTCCTCGCTGATGCTGACGACCTCCAGACTGTAATTCGCCTGCGCGACCTCCAAGTTATACTGTGCGCTTTTCAAGGCGCTCTCAGTCGCCTCCCGCTCGTTCTCCAGGGCGTTCTTCATCCACTTGATATCGAGTTCCCAATCACGGGCCGGGTCCCAGGCGTTGTCATAGTTCTCCTGGGCATCGGCGAGCGCGTCTTGAGCCTGCTTCAGGCTGACACGGGCCGATGTGAGTTGCGTGCCGGGGATCGCGGCCAGTGCAACCGCTTCCTCATAGCCAACCTGGGCAGCATCCAGGTTAGCCTGCGCCACCCCAGCCTCAGCCTCGATCTGCGCCGACGCCAGATTGATCTCTGCCTGGGTTACCTGAAACTCGGCATTGGCAACTGCTTCGCGGGCATCGGCGTCATCCAGTCGAGCCAACACGTCGCCTGCCTCCACCACGTCCCCAGCTTCCACCAACACCTCGGCCACCCGCCCACCCGACAAAAAGGCCAGCGCGACCTCGGCGTTGGGGGCCAGGTTGCCGGTCGCATCCACCGTGACTCGCAATGTGTCACGCCGGACGACGGCTGTCTCCATTGACTCCTGAGCCTCGGCCATGGACTGCTGGCGGCCTGCGACGTACTGATAACCGGTAAACCCCAATCCTACAACTACGACGACTGCTACGACGATCCACCATTTCTTGTTCATTCATTTTCTCCTGATTTTGTTCTCACACTAACGCCGGGTGCAGGCCGTCAGCCCAGGCGCGGATGGCTTCCCAGTCGCGGAAATCGCCCTCTGTCGCCCCCATCACTTTCATCATCAGCCGAAAGACAAAGGACAACTTGCTATAGTCCATCACCCCCGCAAAGAGGCCCACATCCACCGGCTGCACCATCTCACGCACCGGGTCCAGGTAGGCCGCCGCCGTGCGGCGATTCTCCTCCGTGTCATCTCCCAGTATCACACAGGTGAGAAAATAGGCCACGGGCACCCGGCTCAACGCTTCCCGGTGCGTTTCCACGAACTTGCTCGCTTCGGGCAACCATCTGCTCGCACGAATTGCGCTGCCCACGATCACCGCCCGGTAGGGGCTCACGTCGGTCACGTTCTTGGCCAGGCGCACGTCCACCGCCGCGCCCGCGTCGCACAACACCTGCCCGATGGCCTCGGCCACCTCGCCGGTGGACCCGCACCTGCTGGCGTAGGCTACCAGAATTTTGTCACTCATCTCGTTATCACCTCCACAACTTGATTCGTTGAACTCTACTGCCGGCTGTCGCGTGCCCAACACTGTCAGGCCACAACAGGTCAGCGCCGTAACGCCGACCACTCCTCCAGTCAGCGCCAGGAAACGCCTGCGGCTAATCCTGTTCTGTTCGCTCATCTCTCTACTCCCCTCTGTCAATTTTCATCACGGCCTCTAGTTTACAGGAATCCTGTGTAGAAATTATGGAGATGCGGTGGAGGGATGTTGGAGATTGGGGATTGAAGATTGGAGATTGATGCCCACTTGCACTTGACAAATTAGCCAAGAATCGCTAAACTCTGAGTTGTGCGACGAGATTATTGGCTACGTAAAGCGCATCGTGCGGGGCTTTGACATCAGTCGGGAGATGATGGCCGTTGACGTGATCCGCCAGGTCGGGCCGGCCGGCAACTTTTTGACCCAGAAGCACACCGCGACCCACTTTCGGCAGGAACTGTGGCAACCCAAGTTCTTGAACCGCGACACTCCCAAGGCGTGGATGAAAAAGGGAGGCCAAACCTACGAGGAAATTGTGACTCGGAAGGCTATCGAAATTCTCGTCACGCACCGGCCCGAGCCGCTGCCGGAGGACGTTTGCCAACAGATCAACGCAATTGCTCAAGAGGCCGAAAAGGAGTTGGCGGATATGCAGTTCGTGGCATAAGGCATGGAGAAACAGAAATGACACTCAAACCATTGGAAGGGTTCAAGTCACTGACGACCCACCACTGCATCACCGGCTCAATGCGCCACGTCTACGTCTACAACGACCATCCCATCAGCGAAGAGATGCTGCTGGGAGTGGGCGCGGGAGTCGGGTTCATCTACTGGCACCAAAAGGGCGCACCGCCCATCATCGGCGGGCGGGCCAACTTTGAGCGGCCAGGCGTAGAGGGATTGGCAAAATCCACCGGAAGGCGCACCGGCGTGAGCGTCGAATCGTACACCACCTCCAGCGCGCGCAAGGCCGAGCGGACGCTCCTGGAGATGCTCGACGTTGGCCAGCCGGTGATGATCTATTGCGATATGGGGTTCTTGCCCTATTTCGACTTTGGCGGCAAAGAGTATCACTTTGGCGGGCACGCGGTAGTGGTCTGCGGCTACGACGCGGAGACACGCCAGGTGCTCATCGCCGACCGGGATGGGGAACTGCACCCGGTTTCGATGGACGCTCTGGAGAAGGCGCGCGGCTCCACCTACAAGCCCTTCCCGCCCAAACACAAGTGGTACACCTTCGACTTTAGCCACAAGCGCCAGCCGACTGCCGGCGAGGTGCGAGAGGCCATCGCCGAACAGACGCAGGGGATGCTGGAGCCGCCCATCAGCAACTTTGGCGTCAAAGGCATACGCAAGGCGGCCAAGCGCGCGCTCAAGTGGCCCGACCAGATGGACGAGGAAGAACTGCGCTTTGCACTGTTCAACGCCTACATCTTTATTGACGCGACGGGCGGCACCGGTGGCGGCATCTTTCGCTACATGTTCAGCCGCTTCTTGCGCGAGGCCGCCGAGATGACGGGAGAGACACGCCTGGACGAGAGCGCCAACGAGTTCCAGCGCACCGGCGACAAGTGGCAGGAGGTGGCCGAGATTTTCAAGCGAGGGTGGAAAGCCCAAGACCCGGTCGCCGTGCTCGCGGAGACGAAGGCACCGCTGATGGAATTGGCCGACCTGGAGGAGGCGGCGTGGGGGCGGCTGCGGGATTTGGTGTAGGGATGGGGCATGGAAAACCAGTATAATTTACGTGCATAAAGGAGTGAGGATTATGGATCTAAACAAATTTACACAAAAAGCACAAGAGGCTATCTTGAGCGCACAATCGCTGGCCGGCGAACACAGCCACGGCCAGATCGAGCCGGAGCACCTGCTGCTGGCACTCTTGCGCCAGTCCGAGGGCGTCGTGCCCCAGATCGTCAAAAAGTTGGAGGCCAATCCAGGCGAGATGGCGCTGGGACTGGAAGGGAAGCTGCAGGGCAAACCCAAGGTCTATGGGGCGACGGCACAGGTGAGATTCTCCCGCGAACTGACACGCGCATTGGAGGAGGCGGAGAAAATCACCAAACGTATGCGCGACGACTATGTCAGCACGGAACACCTGCTGCTGGCGCTTACCGGAGCCCACGGCGGCGAGGCATCCCGCTTCCTGGCGGCCTACGGCATCACCGAAGACGCCGTTTTGCGGGCGCTGACCGGTATCCGTGGCAGCCAGCGCGTCACCAGCCAGCATCCCGAGGCCACCTACCAGGCGCTCGAAAAGTACGGGCGCGACCTGACTGGCTTGGCTCGCCAGGGCAAACTGGACCCGGTCATCGGGCGGGACGATGAGATCCGGCGCGTGATGCGCATCTTGAGTCGCCGCACGAAAAACAACCCCGTCCTGGTGGGCGACGCCGGCGTGGGCAAGACAGCCATCGCCGAGGGACTGGCCCAGCGCATCGTGCGCGGCGACGTGCCCGAAGGGTTGAAGAACAAGCGTATCGTCACGCTCGACCTGGGCGCGCTCGTGGCCGGGGCCAAGTATCGGGGCGAGTTCGAGGAGCGGCTCAAGGCAGTGCTCAAAGAAGTGACAGACGCCGCCGGCGAGGTCATCCTGTTCATTGACGAATTACACACCGTCGTCGGCGCGGGCGCGGCCGAGGGCGCGATGGACGCCAGCAACATGCTCAAGCCTATGCTGGCGCGGGGCGAACTGCACTGCATCGGTGCGACGACGCTGGACGAGTACCGCAAGTACATCGAGAAAGACGCCGCGCTGGAGAGGCGCTTCCAGCCGGTCTACGTGGACGAGCCGTCGGTGGAGGATACCATCAGCATCCTACGCGGCCTCAAGGAGCGGTACGAGGTGCACCACGGCGTGCACATCCAGGACGCGGCCTGCATCGCCGCCTCCACGCTCAGTCACCGCTACATCGCCGACCGGTACCTGCCGGACAAGGCGATTGATTTGATTGACGAGGCGGGCGCCCGGCTGCGGATGGAGATTGATTCCAAGCCGGCCGAACTGGACGAGGTGGACCGGCGCACCATGCAACTGGAGATCGAGCGGGAGGCGCTGAAGAAAGAAAAGGACAAGGCCAGCAAGGAGCGACTAAAGAAACTGGAGCAGGAACTGGCCGATTTGCGGGAGCAAAGTGGGGCGCTGCGCTCCCGCTGGGAGCAGGAGAAGGACGCCATCCAGGCCATCCGTGAGACGAAGGAGCGTGGTGAGCAGGTGCGCCACGAGATTGAGAGGGCACAGCGGGCACAGGACTATGCCAAGGCATCCGAATTGCAGTACGGCACGCTCGTCGAACTGGAGCAGCAACAGCAGGAGCAGGAGGCTCGCCTGCGCGAACTCCAGGGTGACCATGCACTGCTCAAGGAGGAGGTCGGCCCGGAGGACGTGGCCGAGGTAGTGGGTGAGTGGACCGGCATCCCGGTCTCTAAACTGTTGGAGGGCGAGGTCGAGCGCCTCCTACGCATGGAGGAGGCGCTGCACCGGCGCGTCGTGGGCCAGGACGAGGCAGTAGACGCTGTCTCCAACGCCGTCCGCCGGGCCCGCGCCGGGCTGCAAGACCCCAACCGGCCCATCGGCACCTTCATCTTCTTGGGGCCAACGGGCGTGGGCAAGACCGAACTGGGGCGGGCGCTGGCCGAGTTCCTCTTCGATACCGAGGAGGCCATGGTGCGCATTGACATGAGCGAGTATCAAGAACGGCACACCGTCTCCCGGCTCATCGGCGCGCCGCCGGGCTACGTGGGCTACGAGGAGGGCGGCCAGTTGACCGAGGCGGTGCGCCGACGGCCCTACAGCGTGGTGCTGTTCGACGAGATCGAGAAGGCTCACACCGAGGTTTTCAACACGCTCCTACAATTGCTCGATGAGGGGCGGCTGACCGATGGCCACGGGCGGACGGTGGATTTCACTAACACCGTCGTCATCATGACGAGTAACGCCGGTAGTCGCTGGATCAAAGAACTGGGCGTCGAGGCGGCGCGGGAGCGGGTGATGGAGGAACTGAATCGCGCTTTCCGGCCCGAGTTCCTCAACCGCATTGACGAGGTCATCCTCTTCCGCAGCCTGACGCGGGAGGACCTGGTGCAGATCGTGGACATCCAGACGCGCCACCTGCGCGACCTGCTGGCCGAGCGGCACATTGGGCTGGAGATAACCGTCGCCGCCCGCCAGCACCTGGCCGACGCTGGCTACGACCCGGTCTATGGCGCACGCCCGCTCAAGCGGGTCATCCAGCGGGAGGTGCAGGACCCATTGGCGCTGGCGCTGCTACAGGGCGAGTTCGGCGAGGGAGATATGGTGCGGGTGGACGCCCGCGACGGACACGTGGTGTTTGTAAAGGTGGAGACGGCACCGGTTGTGGCATAGTGTTTGGGCTGGTCAGCAGTCCCGTCAATGCTAGTTGGGGGATGAGAGAAATCTGTGCGTCGGCCTCGGTGGCGCCGGGAGTGATGCTCAGATAGTGGCTGACGGGAGGATGGCAGTTGTCTCTTACGCCTCATTCGACTATAATTCCCCCAATGGACACAGAGACCGTCGAGAGATTGCTCGCGCTGAACCGCGAGTTCTACGCTACCTTTGCCCGGCCCTTTGCTGCCAGCCGGCCAGTGTCTGACCCGGCCTTGGTGTGCATTTTGCCCTATATCCCACAGCGGGCAAGCGTGCTGGACGTGGGCTGTTGCAACGGGCGACTGGCGCTCTTGCTCAATCGGGAGCGGCCTGGCGCGGCCTACCTGGGCCTGGATGCGACGCCGGAATTGGTCGAACTGGCCCGCGCCCAGGCCGGTGAACTCTCGACCATCGCGGCCGAATTTCGCATCGCCGACGTCGCCCGGCCCGGTTGGGGCGCGAGGCTTGACGGCGCACCTTTCGGCTGCGCCGTCGCGCTGGCCGTATTGTTTCACATCCCCGGCTTTGAACTGCGCGTGCGAGTGCTGTGCGAGATCGCCAGTTTGCTAAAGCCCAATGGCTGCCTGATCCTCTCCACCTGGCAGTTCCTCAACAGCGCGCGGATGCGGCGCAAGATCGTGGACTGGAGCGAGGTAGACATGGCCGGGGAATCACTAGAGCCGGGCGACTATCTGCTCGACTGGAAGCGAGAGGGTCGTGGCCTGCGCTATTGCCACCTGGTGGACGCGGCCGAGATAGAACGGCTGGCCACCGAAAGCGGTTTCCGCGTGCGCGAGACCTTTTGCGCTGGCGGTCGTGAAGGGAATCTGAGCCTGTTTGCCATCCTCGACAAGTTCTACTCCCCCGCGAGCAATTTCAAAGCGTAGGTCACGCGGCGTGGCCGTTTGGTCAGTAGTCCACTGGCCTCCCACGCCTGGGCCAAGGCACTCAGACGGGAGCGGGAGATTTCGTCGCGGAAGGCGCGGTGCAGGGCCTTGATGGTAAAGTATCCCTCCAGTCCGTCCAGCGCGTGGCACACGAGGCGACGTTCGAGCGGGCTAAGAGCGGGGAAAGATGCGGGAGGACTGATTTGGGGAGAGATGGCAACGGCGTGCAGCATCCCTAGCCAATGCACCGCGTCCTCGATCAGATGCCCCATCTGAAAGTAGAGCCGGTTCGACCACACTGCCACCCCTTGCAAGTCGTGGATGAAGGGAGGCGAGGTGGCAGAGGTGGCGTAAGCAACGAAGGGGAAATCAGCGGTGCTAAAGACGCCCGCGCGGGGGGTGCTCGCCTGGGCGCGGAGCACGTCCCAGCGCTCCTCGGTCACTGTGTAGTCCAGCCGGGCGGTGACCAGGATGCCGCCCGGCAGATGCCAATACCAGGCCGCGCCCACCCGCCCCTCGTAGCAGGGCGTTCGTTTGCCGATCTCGCCGATGAGCCTGTCGGCCAGGCGCAGCGCGTCGAATGAGGGGTAGAATAGAGGGGTTATGGTCATCGTTTCGGTCACTTGAGAACACAGATTAGCAGGATTGGCGGATCATGGTCGCTAGTTGCTAGATCGCCGTTGCTCACGCACTTGCAGGACGTCACTCTCGATATCTTTATTCTTCATCGGCATTTTCCAGAACCTGGTGTACCGCCTAAGGGCAATCCCTTGATTGTGAGTGTCCTGTTGCTCGAGACCATAGTTTCTACGTATCTGCTCAATAAAGTGGGGCAATGTAGCCGAGGTTTCCATACCTCGCGGGCATAACGCGCTATGGAAAGCGCGGCTACGTTAAAAGTGCCCCAGAATATTGAGATGATACGTTTCTACATAGTACGCTTGCATTTTCTTGCTAATCTATGTTGGTATACCAATCTGCTGATCGCATTACGTGCGATTATACTGCCGCAGGATGACTTGTCAACCGGCGAGCCACTCGGCCGCCGCCTTGGGGAGCAGCGCCAGCGATCCTCGATGCACGGTCGGATCGGGCAACGAATCTATGAAAAACTGGCCGTAACTCTTGGTCAGCAGGCGCTTGTCAAAGACGGCCACGACGCCCCTGTCGGTGCGGGTGCGGATCAGGCGCCCAAACCCCTGCAAAAAGCGCAGGATGGTCTCTGGCACGGCGTACTCGAAAAAGGGCTGCTCAAAAGTCTCGGACCGGGCAGCAAAAATGGGGTCGCTGGGGACGCTGAAAGGCAGTCTGGCGATAGCCAGGCAACTGAGCGCCTCGCCCGGCACGTCCACCCCCTCCCAGAAACTGCGCGTGCCCAGCAATACCTGGCGCTGGCCCGTGCGAAAATTCTCCAAGAGTTGCGCCCGCGAGATGCCCTCCCCCTGCGCCTGGATGGTGATGCCCGCCTGGGCCAGCGGCGCCCGGATGGCCCGCAGCGTGGCCCGCAGTTGATTGTAGGAGGTAAAGAGCGCCAGCGCCCGCCCCTCGGTCGCCCGGAAGAGCGCCGTCATTCCCTGCTCCACCGCCCGCTGGTAGCCCTGCTGGTTCGGCTCGGGCACGTCGTTCATCAGGTAGACCAGCGTCGAGTTTTTATAGTCAAAGGGGGAGCCGACTGCCAATTCGTCGGCCTCCCAGGCGTTCAGCCGCTCGCGCAGGTAATCGAACGAGTCGCTGGTGCGCAGTGTAGCCGAGGTCAGCACCACCGACTCCTTCTTGTGGAAGAGGTGCTCCTGCACAAGTGGCCCGACGTGCAGCGGGGCGGCGTGCAGAGCCAGCCGGTCGCCGTTGGAACTCGATTCCAGCCAGTAGATGAGGGACGCTGAAGGCTGCGTAATCATGTGGCTTACCTGCCCCCGCGCTTCCGCCAGTCGCCGCGCCGTTCCCAGTATCTGCGCCTGCAACTCGTCGGTCTCGGGCACGTCAAAGGCAGACAGGTCGTCCAGGCCGCTCGCCAGCCGCTCCAGCCCGTCCACGACGGCTGCCAGTGGCACGCTGGCGTCGTCCCAGGCGATCTCGATTGCCTCCCATGCCGGCTGCACGCGCAACCCCGAGGTGACGCGCAGGCGGAAAGAGTACTGGCTATGCCGGCCTCCCTTTTGTTCCTCTACAAACTCTTCCAGGCGGTCGAAAAAGAGGCCCAGTTGTCGCATGGCCCGGACACCTGCCAGCCCGATTTTACCGACAAAGAGTTCCATTTGCTCCATAATTTCGCCGGGCAGATGGGCCTGCTGGCAGCGCCCAATCACCTCGCCCAACATGCTGGTCACCCGGCCGGATGGGCCCACCCTGCCAATCTCGCTCAACAGCCGGTACATACTGGCGCGGTCGGCCTCGAAACTGAGGCCGCTGGTGGTGGCCGCCTCCAGGTGATGGGCCTCGTCCACGATGAGGTAGTTGTACTCAGGCAGGGCGCGGTTCTGCACGGCGACGTCGGCCAGGAGCAGCGCGTGGTTAACAATGACGAGGTGGGCAGCCTCTGCGGCGTGACGGGCATTATAAAAATAACAACTGCCCTCGCGGAAATGGCGGCAACGCTCCGGGTCACAGCCCTCGTGGTCGGCCGAGAGTTGCCTCCACGAAATCCGCTCGGCCGGGTTGGGCAGGAACAGTTCGTCGCCGTCGCCGTCGGTTGCCTCGGTCAGCCAGACGAGCACTTTGGTCAGCACGCGGGCCTCATCGGGAGAGTTCGCCCCCCGGCGGCGCAGCGCCTGCAGGCGGGCCGGGCAGAGGTAGTGGGAGCGACCCTTGAGAATGGCAGCGTGAAACTCGAACGGTAGAACGCGGGTCAGATCGGGCAGATCCTTGCGGTGCAGTTGCTCCTGCAAGTTGATAGTGTTGGTGGAGATGACTACTCGCTCGCCGTTCTGCACTGCCCAGTGCACGGCGGGGATGAGGTAAGCCAGTGACTTGCCGACGCCGGTAGGGGCTTCGACCAGCAGGTGATCGCC
>CAYQTW010000069.1:9057-11189 GCA_964420485.1 uncultured Anaerolineales bacterium | reverse complement strand
TTGGGCGATATGTACCCAATGAACAATGAACCAATGAGACAATGGGGTGTTCATTGTTCATTGTTAATTTCCCAGGAGGGGATAAAATGTCCATACCCGGACCGCAAGACATTGCAAGGCACAAACTCGATAACGGAATTGTGGTGTTGGCACGCGAGAACCACAGCAGCCCTTCTGTCGTCGTCAGCGGCTACCTGCGCGTGGGGGCCTGCGACGAACAGCCAGAACAGGCCGGGCTGGCCGCCTTCACTGCCAATGCTCTAATGCGCGGCAGCACACAGCGCACCTTTGAGCAAATCTACGAAGAGTTGGAATCGGCCGGCGCCAGCGTTGACGTCAGTGGAGGTACTCACACCACCGGCTTTGGCACGAAAAGCCTGGCCGAAGACCTGCCACTGGCACTTGACATTCTCGCCGGCGCGCTACGCCAGCCCACCTTCCCTCCCGGCGAGATCGAGAAACTGCGCGGCGAGATTCTCACTGACCTGGAGGAACGCGCCCACGATACCGGGCGTATGGCCAGTCTCACTTTCCACGAACTGGCCTACCCCCCAGAACATCCCTACGCCCGCAGTCTCGCCGGTTACACCAAGACCATCAGTAGTCTCAGCCGCGATGACCTGGTCGGGTTCTATGCCGGTGGCTACGGCCCGCAGGGAATGGTCATCGTCGTGGTGGGCGCGGTGGAGACTGCCGACGCGCTGACGCAGATTGAGGACGTGTTCGGTGATTGGAAAGTAGGGGCGCGGTTACCGCGCTCTTACGAACGCGCCCCGCTGCCCGAGGTTCCCCGCATCACCGAGATACGCAAGCGCACCGTCTCCATCCCTGGCAAGACGCAGTCAGACATCATCTTGGGCTACCCTGGCCCCGCGCGCGCCGCGCCGGATTTCCTCGATGCGGTCGTGTGCAACACCATCCTGGGCGTCTTTGGTCTGATGGGCCGCCTGGGAGAGAATGTGCGCGATAAACAAGGATTGGCCTACTATTCGCTCAGCCGCGTGGATGGCGGCCCCGGTCCCGGCCCCTGGCGCGTCATTGCCGGCGTCAACCCGGCCAACGTCGAGCAGGCCATCACCAGTATCTGCGCCGAGATTCGCCGTATCTGCGAGCAGCCAGTGGGTGAAAAAGAGTTGGCCGACAACAAAGCCTTTATCACCGGCAGCCTGCCCTTGCGGTTAGAGACCAACGAGGGAGTGGCGCAGGCTATCCTCAACCTGGAGCACTATAACCTGGGGCTGGACTACCTGCAGCGCTACGCGGGCCTGATCAATGCAATCACCGCCGAGCAGGTACAGGCCGTCGCCCAGCGCTGGCTCGACCACGAGGCTTATGCCCTGGCCGTCGCCGGGCCGCCGGCAGCGTAATGCCATCACGCGACACGCTATGCTTACCACTGGCGTTGACCTGATCGAGATCGCCCGCGTCGAGCGGATACTGGAGCGCTACAGCGACCGCTTTCTGGAGCGCGTCTTTACCCCGGCTGAGGTTCTGTACTACCGGGATCGTCTGCCGGAACTGGCGGCCCGCTTTGCTGCCAAGGAGGCCGTCGCCAAGGCGCTGGGCGTGGGTATGCGCATGATGGCCCGCGATGGTGTCAGATGGCGAGACGTGGAGGTCACCGGCGATGCGCGGGGCAAGCCGCTCGTTCGCCTCTACGGTCGCGCCGCCGAGCGCGCCGCCGAACTCGGCCTAACCGAGTGGGCGGTCAGCCTCAGCCACACGCGGGAACACGCCATTGCTTTTGTGGTGGCGCAGTAGTATGAGAGGTGGCGTGATGAAACGTGAAGAGCAATTCAGACGCAATCACGATTTGTTCGAGGTGTTTATGGTGGAGGCACTAAACAACCCGGAACTGACCGAACACATTCCTAGTGGCGCATCGGTGATCTTCCTCCCGGCGAACGATCCTGAACTCCTGGAAGCAAATCGGGAACTTGGCCGCATAAGACGGCAGGAAGGCAAACAGGTCGTGTTCGTGCAGGTGAAACTCGTGCCCGAGGTGCGCACCGTCTTCGTCCCCCACTTGAGCGTCAAGCCAGCCTTTGCATAGCAGCACAACGCACGAGAGCAAGCGGCCCGCCTGATGGGGCCGCTTTTGCTTGCCCCTTCGCCGCTCCTGTGGTACACTA
>CAYQTW010000069.1:0-8957 GCA_964420485.1 uncultured Anaerolineales bacterium | reverse complement strand
ACAATGAACACAAAAAAAGGCCGCGTCTTTTCCGGCGCCCGGCCCACCGGTCGGCAACATCTCGGAAACTATATGGGCGCTATTCGCAACTATGTCGCTTTGCAGGAGGACTATGCCTGCGTTTACTGCATCGTGGACTTGCACGCCCTCACCACGCTCGAGGACACCGAAAAGTTGCGCGACTGGACCTACGAGATGACCCTGGACTGGCTGGCTGCCGGGATAGACCCCGACCAGGGCACCATCATCTTTGTCCAGTCCCACGTGCCGCAGGTGACCGAACTCCACACTATCCTCTCGATGGTCACCCCGCTGGGCTGGCTGACTCGCCTGCCCACTTTTAAGGACAAGGTGCGCCAGCATCCCGACAACGTCAACTATGGCCTCGTCGGCTACCCAGTGCTGATGGCCGCCGACATCACCCTCTACAAGGCCGACGTCGTCCCGGTGGGGGTGGACCAGGCCCCCCACCTGGAATTCACCCGCGAGATCGTGCGCCGCTTCAACGGTCACTTTGGCGATGTGCTGGTCGAGCCTCAAGCCAAACACACCAAGTTCCTCAAGATACTGGGCATAGACGGCGAGCAAAAGATGAGCAAGTCGCTGAACAATCACATCGAGATTGCTGCCCCGCCAGAGGAGATGGAGCGGCGGGTGATGCAGATGGTCACTGACCCGGCCCGCCGCTACCGCAGCGACCCCGGTCACCCGGAGGTGTGCAACGTCTTTGCGCTACACGACTTTTTCTCTCCCGACCAGGTGGCGCAGATCGAGGAGGACTGCCGCGCCGCGTCCATCGGCTGCGTGGCGTGCAAGCGGCTCTTTGCCCGCAACCTGGCCGACCATTTTGCGCCCTTCCGCGAGCGGCGGGCGGCGCTGGCCGCAGACCCTAATTACGTGTGGGACATCCTGGACGAAGGCGCCCGTCGCGCCTCGGTCATCGCCTCGGAAGTCATCGCCGAGGTCAAGGCCGCGGTGGGCCTCCCCTAGCCACGTGGCCGATCACGACATCACCCTGGCCAACCTGCGCCGGCGCGTGGCCGAATTTGCGGCCGCCCGCGATTGGGAGCAGTTCCACACCCCCAAGAACCTGAGTATGAGCATTGCCATTGAGGCCGCCGAACTGATGGAGCACTTCCAGTGGCTCACCCAGGAACAGGCAGCCGCCACCATGCAGGACGAGACGAAACGGGCCGCCGTGGCCGACGAACTGGCGGACGTGCTCATCTACGCACTCGACCTGGCGGATACGTTGGACGTAGACGTGAGCACGGCGATAATGAGCAAATTGGAGCGCAACGAACGCCGCTTCCCCGTCGGAGAGTGGCGGGGACACGTACAAGGAGTCGGACATGCGGGCAGTCGTACAGCGGGTTAGTCGAGGTTCGGTCAGTGTCGGGGGTAAAGTCGTCGGCGCTATCGGGCAGGGCGTGGTCGTGCTGGTGGGCGTCACGCACGGCGACACGGAGGAGCAGGCCGAGTGGCTGGCTCGTAAAATCGCCGGCCTGCGCACCTTTGAGGACGACGCAGGCAAACTAAACACCGGGCTGCTGGACGTGGACGGCGCGGCGCTGGTCATCTCCCAGTTCACGCTCTACGCTGACTGTCGCAAGGGCCGCCGTCCCAGTTTCACCGCCGCCGCCCGGCCAGAGGTGGCCGAGCCGCTGGTGGAGCACTTTATACAGACTCTACGGGATCACGGCGTGCCCGTCGAGACCGGCGTCTTTGGGGCCCACATGCTGGTGGAAATCCACAATGACGGGCCCGTGACTATTTTGCTGGAGCGGTAATGTGAGGTGCTAACGCAGGAGAACGCAATGAAAAAGTTGCCGACGTCGTGATTGACTTTAACCAAATTGCGTTGGATACGCCAGACGAAAAAGTCGGGCTGGGCAAAGGTGTGTAGGTGGGGACAGGCAGTGTTGTGCGGGTTAGGACACATGTAATTTGTCTTTCTTGCCAACATGCTTATCGCTTTACTTGGCGTCCAGCAGGGCGTGGACAGCCTCAACGGAGACGCCCATCACGCGCACCCGCTTCTGGCGCGATGTGTGACCGGCGATAATCTCGACGTCCGACGGTGAAATGCTCAATTGACCGGCCAGGAACTTGAGCAATGCGCGGTTGGCCTTGCCCCTGACCGGCGGGGCCGTCAGCCGTATCTTGAGCGCGTCGCCGTGCAACCCCACCACCTCGTCCCGCCTGCTCCGAGGCGAGACGCGCACCCGAAAGGTGCATCCCTCTTTTCCCTCGATTACCGGCAGCGTCATCCCAGCCCCCCGCGCTAGAACAGTGCCACGATCAGCGTCTTGAGCAATTGTTCCACGAACCAGAGAATGAACAAGGCCATCATAGGCGTAAAATCCAGCCCCCCCACAGGCGGAATGAACCGGCGCAGTGGGGCCAGCACCGGCTCGGTGATCTGGATCAGAAAACGTGCCGCCGGGTGATAGTAACTGATACGGAACCACGACAGCAACGCGCGGGCGATGAAGGCGAAAGTGTAAAGGGTAAAAATCAAATCTACGAGTCGTAATAAAATGTTCATTGGCTCTCCGTCAGGTCGGTAAATTGGGAAATTGGTACATTGGTAGATTGGTAGACCAGGGAGGCGAACTGCCCACCAGTTTCCCAGTTTCCCCGTCTACCAAATATGGCCCGCCCGATGCGCACCATCGTCGCCCCCTCCTCGACCGCGACCTCAAAGTCATCGGTCATTCCCATTGAGAGGTGACGCCAATCGTGGGCCGGGAAACGATCCCGCAGTGTCTCGAGCAGGGTGCGCAGGCTGGCAAAGACGGGCCGCACTGTCTCCGGGTCGGCGACAAAGGGGGCCATCGTCATCAAGCCCTGCACTGCGAGCGCTGGTAGCACCAGAATTTCCTCGACGGCAGTGAAGAAGGCATTTTGCCGCGTCTCATCGTGCTCCCAGTCTGGCAAGTCAAATCCGAACTTGCTTTCTTCGCCAGAGACGTTGCACTCCAAAAGCACCGGCAACGTCTGTCCGGCTTCCTGCGCGAAGCGGCTCAGTCGCCGCGCGATCTTGGGCCGGTCCACGGAGTGAACGTAATCAAAGTGCGCCACGACCGCCCGCGCTTTGCGGCTCTGGACGTGGCCTATCATGTGCCAGGTTGGTCGCGGGCCAGAGATGGCGGCGTGGACAGCGGGGATCTTGGTCGCCCCCTCCTCGACGCGGTTTTCACCAAAGTGACGCACGCCGGCCCGGTAGGCGGCGATGACTGCCTCGGCGGGAAAGGTCTTGGCTACGGCGACCAGCGTGACCTCAGACGGGTCCCGCCCGGCCCGCAGCGCAGCCTCGGCAATGCGCTCTTGAACCTGTGCCAGATTGTGTGTGATTTCGCTCATTTCCGCAACTCCATCACTATGCCAAAGCGGCCTGTGCGCCCGTGTTCGGCCCGGTGTGAGAAAAATTCATCCACGTGGCAGGCAGTGCATAGGCCGGCGTCCTCGATCTGCTCCACGCCGGCAGCACGCAGTTGGGCCTGCACCGCGGCGGGCAGATCAAGGTAGGTCAGTCCGCCGGCCTCACGCGCCACGCCAGATACAGGTGGACAAGCATCCTCCACTGCCGCGACAACCTCCGGCCCCACCGCGTAGCAGCAGGGGCCGATGGTCGGGCCGATGCCGGCCCACAGACTGGCCGGGTCGCAGCCCCATCGTTCCGTCAACGTCCGTACCGTCGCCGCGACGATGCCCGCCACTACGCCGCGCCACCCAGCGTGGGCGATCCCCACCACGCGCCGCCCAGGGTCAAAGAACAGAACTGACGCGCAGTCGGCAAAACGCATCAGCAGCGGGACGGCGGGCGTGGCTGTTACCAGCGCATCGGTGGCCGGCTGGACGGCGCCCAGGTGGGCTGGCCCGACCACTCCCACGCGCGCGCCATGCACCTGGTAGGGGCTGACGACCGGGCCGGCCCCCAATCCAAGTGCGCTCAAGGCCCGCCGGTGATTCTCATCCACGTCTGCCAGGTCGTCACCGACGGTGTGGCCCAAGTTGAGCGTGGCATAAGGCTCCTGGCTCACGCCGCCGACGCGGGACAGAATGGCGTGGGTCAGCCCCTCGGCCTCGTTCAACCGTTCGAAGCGATACAACACAATGCCGTCTACACACTCTCGTACCATTGTCTCCTAACCCAAATATGCTCGCGCCGGACGTGTCGTCCGCCAGGAGCCTCGTTCGTGGCGACAGATTGACCGTATCCCGGCCGGGCCAGAATTTCCCCGCTCTGGCGTGACCACGATACCACTGCGAATGAGCACGTACCCAATCAACCTTACTCAAACCTTGTCGAGCTCTTGGCGATTAATGCCCAACTGTCGCAGTATGCGTGATAGCAGTTTGGGACCAATGTCCTTTGTGCGATGGTAGGGGATCGGAGCCTGTTTGCACGTCGCAGGATTGCGCCAGATTTCGTGACTACCAGCCCCGTATCGAGTGCGATAGCACCCCAACCGCCGCAGTTTTCGGGCGAGTTCGGCATACTTCATGCTGGCACCATCACGCGAGATTGAAAGGGGATGGATGAGACAACTCTTAACGTCTCATACAGAGGATCACCAGCGGCCCGCATCGAGGTGATCAGTGCCCCGGCTACCCTCGGGGCCAGTTCCATAACTTGTTCAATGGTATCTCCGACCACGATCAAATTGGGTAAATCAGGGCTGGTTGCCATGTAGCGATAATCGCTGCCATCATTCAGTTCCTCAACCTTGATCGGCAGGTCGTATAATGCTTCCATCATCCCTGAACCTCCTAGTTTCGTCCTCAAGATGTGCTTCTAACTGACATTCTACTGCCTGTTCGTGGCCTTGTCAAGATAACCCGTAAAGAACAGTAGCCGAGATTTCCATACCTGGCGGGGCTGGCGCGATATGGAAATCGCGGCTACGGCACTAGCCAGTCAACGGATGGGCAACCGCCGGCCGGTGGCGCTGCGGCGGACGTGGCCAAAGTCGCGCAGGCCGTCCAGTTGCTCCGCGTCGAACACCGGCCCGTCCTGGCAGACCAACAGCCCATCCAGGGCGCACTGCCCGCAAATGCCAAAGCCGCACTTCATATACCGCTCGACGCTCAACTGGGCGGAGATAGTCTGCTCGCGGCACAACCTGTGGAGGGCGACGAGCATTGGTTCGGGGCCGCAGGCGTAGATGACGAATGGCGAATGGCGAATGGCGAATGGCGAAATGAGGTCGGTGACGTAGCCTTTGTGGCCGAGGGAGCCGTCTTCGGTGGCGAGGATGAGGTCTACTCCCAGGGCGCGGAACTGCTCGACATAGATCAGGTCGTCGGCGCGGCGGGCGCCGAGGGCGACGGTAGTAGGGACTGAGCGCTCGACGGCTCGTGTGGCGAGAAAGTAGAGCGGGGCCACTCCGTAGCCACCGGCCACCAGTAACGCCGGCCGATCCTGGCGTAACGAGAAACCGCGCCCAAAAGGGCCGCGCCAACCCAGACGGTCGCCCACCTTGCGCTGGTGCAGTGTCGTGCTGAATGGCCCCACGCGGGCGACGGTCAGCGTAAGCGGAGTGGAGCAGGCAATAGAGATAGGTTTCTCGTCCACGCCGGGCAGCCAGAGCATGACAAATTGCCCCGGCTCCGCCTCTGGCACACTGGCGTCCAGCACAAAGGTACGAACGGTGCGGCTCTCGTCGCGGATTTCGCGGATGAGAACAGTTTGCGGTAAGGTCATCCTTTGCTCCCTGCCACACCCCCTACACGTCAAAGTAAAGTTCCATCTCGTAAGGGTGCGGGCGGTTGCGCACCTGGTAGTATTCTTCGTCCATCTTGAAGGCGATCCAGCGCTCGATCAAGTCCGCGCTAAAGACATCTCCCGCCAGCAGGAAATCGTGACCGGACGCCAGCGCGTCCATAGATTCCTTGAGCGACGCGGGCAGTGACCGGATGGTCGCCCGCTGCTCATCCGTCCAGGCAAAAATGTTGGCGTCTATGGGGCCAAAGCCAGCCTCGGTGGGATCAATCCGGCGGCGGATGCCGTCCAGCCCGGCCAAGAGTTGCGCCGCCAGCGCCAGGTAGACGTTGCAGGTGGCGTCCGGCGGGCGGAACTCGAAGCGCACCTGGTCAGGTTGAGTGGCATAGCGCGGGATGCGCACGGCGGCGCTGCGGTTACCGATGGAGAAAAAGGCGTTGACCGGGGCCTCAAAGCCGGGCACGAGCCGCCGGTAGGAATTGGTGCTGGGATTGGTGAAAGCCAGCAGCGCCGGCCCGTGGTTGAGAAGCCCGCCGATGTAGTGCAGCGCCGTCTGGCTCAACAGGCCATAGCCTGCGGGATCGTAGAACACGTTCTGACCACCCTTGAACAAGTGCTGGTGGAAATGCATCCCCGACCCGGCCTCGCCATAAAGCGGCTTGGGCATAAAAGTGACCGTCTGGCCGCGCCGGTGGGCGACCATCTTGGTGACGTACTTGACGATCATTGTCGTGTCACCGGCCTCCAGGAGCCCCATCAGCGGCGTCTCGATCTCGCACTGACCCGGCCCGCCCACCTCGTGGTGGTGGTACTTTATCGGCACGCCCATCTCCTGGAGGCACAGGCTCATCTCGGACCGCAGGTTGTAGAGTGTGTCCTTGGGGGGAATAGCGTGATAGCCGCCGTGCAGCGGGATGTAGTGGCCGTGCCCGCCCGTGCCACTGCGCCAGGCAGCCTCGCCCGATTCGACGCTGTAGCCGGAGCGGTTCATCTCGTTTTCGTAGGCCACGCTGTCAAAGACGTAGAACTCGAACTCGGGGCCCCACTGGCTGCGGTCGGCAACGCCACTCTCGGCCAGATACTCCTCGGCGCGGCGGGCAATGTTGCGCGGGTCGTTGGGAAAGATCGCTTTCGTGTCCGCCTCCAACGTGGTGCAGATAAAACTGAGAGTGGGCGTGTCCCAGAAAGGATCGGCGCAACCGGTGGAGAGGTCGGGCACCAGCACCATGTCGCCGGCCTTGACCGACTTGAGGCCGACGGCGGAGCCATCAAAGCCGACGCCGGCCTCCATCAGCGCCGGGGTGAACTGGCTGCGGGGGATCGTAAGGTGATGCCAGCGCCCCCACAGATCGGTGAATTTGAGGTCAATCATCTGCACATCGTTCTCTTCCACGTAACGTCGTGCTTTTTCGAATGTGGCAAACATTGTGCTCCTTTCACCAATCGGACGCAGATTCACGCTGATTTTCGCAGACAAGGTCAAAATAGCGGTTAGCGTTGTTCATTGTTCATTGGTCATTCGCCAGGGGCAACGCTCGCGCTTGGAGCAAAAGTCGCAGGTGACCGCATCGGGGCGCATCTCGGGCCCCAAACCAACCACGAAGGAAACTGTCTTGCGCGGCAGCATGAGACAACTTTTAGTCAGTTGGACGCCGATCTCTTGGGCGGGGATCAGGCCGAAAAACACACGCTGCTGCTCAATTGGCCAGCCCTCCTGTCCCGGGCTGGCACGCATGCCAGAACCCAATCCATGCGCCGAAGCCTCGGCGCGGAGGCGGGCGACGACCATACCGGACACCTCTCCCAGGGCGGCGGTGCCAGCCCCATCCAATGCCATTGCCCGCACCGCGTCGCCAGCGGCAAAGAGGGCATCCATCCGCTCTTCCAACGCCGGTCCAACAGTGCAGACGGCAAGCGCGGTCTCCGTCGCCCCCGCCAGCGCACGGACCACCAGCGGCCCCTCGAAAACTGCACCGTTATCCAGCGCCACCCGTTGGTGTTGCAAGTCGCGCACGGGTAAGACTGTGTACAGTGCAGCAGGAGCAAGTAGTGGCTGCGCCTCAGCGAGTACATCCTGTGCCGTCGCGAAAAGCGCTGGACGAGCGCGACCAGGGTCAATGCCCTGCCCGCGCAAGATGTCCACCACCTCGAGCGAGAGTGAAAAATCGGTGACGACCGACACGCTCATTGATTCCCTCTTGCTTCGATCTCGGTCCCTTCGGCATCGCCCTTCGGCAGGCTCCGGGCAAGCCCTTTAACGACAGGCAGGAGAAGCAGGAAAAACGCCGCGCCGCCCTCTGCCAACGAGCGCATATTCTCGACTTTGCCCAGATAGTCGTCTGGAGCGGCGGGGACGTGGCGGTAAATGCGGCCATTCGGCTTGACCCGCGCCACGTACCGGTCCGGGCCGACACGGTGGCTGTAGACCTGTCCGTCGTCCAGGCGCACCTGGCCCAGGTATTCGTCTGGGCCAGGACGGTGACGGTAGACTTTGCCGCTATCCAGTTCCACGCGCCCCAGGTATTCATCTGGACCGTGGCGGTGGCGGTAGACCTTGCCGCTTTCGGGCTCGACCCGGCCCAGGTACTCGTCGGGCGCACCGGGCTTGTGACGATAAACTTTTCCCATCAGTGCACTCCTTTCATTTCTCTGAATTTCACACGGGTCGAGTAGTCGCGCTTTCCATAGCGCGGTATGGAAACCGCGACTACTTTCGCATCCCGTTCATTTCTCTGGTAAAAGTGATAGTACAACAAAGTTCCGATTTGGGCAAGTTGGGTAAAGGTGGTATACTCCACCAGGGAACGAACAACACTTGGTCTTGACAGAGAAGGATTTGTGGTATAGAATTTGGGAAAGTGACTATGGGGAGTGATGTGAATGAAGTACAAAGATTACTACCAAACCCTGGGTGTGGATCGAAACGCAGATGAGAAAGACATTAAGCGGGCCTACCGTCGGTTGGCCCGCCAATTTCATCCCGACGTCAACCCGGACGACGAGCAGGCTGAGGAAAAGTTCAAAGAGGTCAACGAAGCATACGAAGTGTTGAGTGACCCTGATAAGCGGACCAAGTACGACCAGTTGGGTAGCAATTGGCAACAATGGCAGCGTGCAGGCCGCGATCCGAGTCAGTTTGACTGGGGGCAGTGGTCCGCCGGTGCGCCAGGAGGGGTACACGTCGAGTGGAGCGGTGACCTGGGCGATCTCTTTGGCGGCGCGGGCGCTG
>CAYQTW010000068.1:0-11209 GCA_964420485.1 uncultured Anaerolineales bacterium | reverse complement strand
GTGTACTAGGGCACTGGCGGGGCCAGGGGTGATGTGGGTTGGGTAGCTGTGGGAGGCGGTGGCTGTGTCGGTTGTGGCTCGTCCGGCTTGCTGGTCGGCGCGGGAGACGCGGTCAGGGTCACGGTGACAATGGCAGTGGGGGTGATGGTGGGCGTGAACGTCGGACGCGGCGTCGGCGTATAGGTGGGTGTGGGAGTGGAAGTGGGAGTGCAAGTTGGCGTGGGAGTGCAAGTTGGCGTGGAAGTGTCTGTGGGTAGATGCGTGGGCGAAGGGGTAAAGGTCGGCGTCGCGCTGGCGATGGCCTCCAGCGTGGCCAATGGCCCCGGCGGCAGCGGCGCCTCTGGCTGATCATTCTCGACCATCACGTCGAACACTAATTCCGGCTTCACTGGCGCCAGGCGCGTCACCGCGTCAGGCTCGGCGCTATAGTCGGCGCTCAGTTGCGACGCCAGACTCACCGCATAAGCGGAGGGCCAACGGGGCAGTAGCGCCAGGGATACGGCCACCCCGACCACCAGCATACCCAGCCCGATTGTCATCAGAGCGAACAGCCACCAGGTCCAACCACTTGCCCGTTCCATGCGCTCACTCCTTCGCCAGGGCGTAGACATCCACCGGGGCAGCCCGCCCTTTCACGCTGATCTCGCCCAGGTGCATAGCACTATCCCGCGAGTCTTTCCCCAACCGGTGAAAGGTCTCGACGCTGATGAATATGTTATGGTTCGGATACTCCTTGTTCAAATCGCTCAACCGCTGGGCGACGTTGACGGTATCGCCGAGGATGGTGTACTCTAGCCGTTCCTCCGAGCCCACCGTGCCCGCCACGACAGGGCCTGTGTTGACGCCGATCCCAATCCGCAGCGGTTCCTCGTTCTGCTCACTACGCTGACGGTTGAATTCTGCCAGGTAATCCAGCATGGCCAGGCCCGCGAAGGTGGCGTCACGCGCGCTTTCTTCGGATGAACGGATTTCTGGCAGGACGCCGAAAAAAGCCAGCGCCGCGTCGCCGACAAACTTGTTGACGATGCCATTGTGGTCACGGATGACCTTGACGATACCCCGCATGTACTCGTTGAGCAGACGGATCACGTACTCGGGCTCTCGATCTTCGGAGAGGCGCGTAAAGCCCCGGATGTCGCAAAAGAGAACGGTGGCAATTGTCAACTGGGCATCGAGGCGCAACTGCCCTTTATCCACGCTCTCACGCAGCCGCTCGGCCACCGCGGGGCTAGAGGTCAGGCCGAGGAGGTCACGGTACGTGCGCCCCTCCCTCAGTTGCACCACCATGCGGTTAAAGTCACCGGCCAACGAGGCTACCTCGTCGTAACCGCGTAATTCCACCTGCGTGGTCAGGTCGCCCCTGGCCACGCGCTTCGTCGCCGTGGCCAGGTGGCGCACGCGCCGCACCACGGCGCCGGCCAGCAGCGCGCCGACGAGCAGAATCATCGCCGTGGCTATGCCGAACAGCACGAGCAGATACTCGCGCGTCGGATGCTGCGTGTCGGTGACGAAGGAGAGGGGCATGGCCACGGAGAGTACCCCCAGATCGTGCCCGTGACGGGCCTCGAAAGCGCCAAAGACCTGGGCGTATCCCCGCCCCGCGACCTGGACGTTACGCTGGCGCACCCACTGCTCCTGGTCGGCCAGGTATGACCGGTACGCCGCCTTCTCCAACGCCAGCACCTCCCGCTCATCGGGGGCCAGCGTCGTCGCCCGTACCTGTCCGTCCTCCCCGTAGACCGAGACGTGGGCCAGCGCGACGTCGTGGAGCCGCCGGGCCAGGTTGTCGAGGTACGTTCCCACCAGGAGCACGCCCACGACCTGCCTCTCGTGTTTGACCGGTCCGGCGGTGTAAAAGACCCACCCCCGCTCTGTCTCGACCAGATCGGCGTACTTGTCGCCAGCCTGATCCACCTCTCCGTTCAACACCTTTTGCACTATATCCCATTCGTAGTACCCGGCGTCTGGAGTGAAAGTATAGTCAGTCGGCCCGCCATCGGGCTGGTGGTGCATCGCCAGAAGCGCGCTCCCCTCACCGTCCAGCACCTCCAGGCAATCGAGGCGCTCATTGACGATCAGTGGGCTGGACAGCAAGCCTGCCGTGTCTCCATCTCCCTCTGCTACTGCCTCGGCAAAGCCCTCCGTATAGGCGATGAGGCGCCAGGCGGCCAGTTGCTCCTGTTCGATGTACACGACCGCATCAGCAGCTGTTTTCCCGGCGTCGAGCAGGGCAGTCTTGAAACGTTCATTCAGTGTGCTCGTCAGGAGATAGGTGATCAGATAGGCGGCGGCAAAGGCGACCACCAACGCCAGGAAAACGTAAGGCAACGTGAGCTTGACGCGCAATTGAGCGAATACACGTCTCAGCCACGAACCCTGCCGCGCTGTGCCGGTGTCTTTATTGTCCGTGATGGATGTGCGTGTTTCTTCCATCGCCCCCGCCTCCGTTCAATTGTGTTTTCTTCAGGCGCTCCTCAATCTCACGGATGAGAAACGGCAAATTGGGATGGGTGAAACTGATTCCAGGGGCCGGAACGCGGTGGTGACGTATATCTGGGGGGATATGCTTATGGTGAGGGTGAGTGCTGGACAGCGTAGGATCATCAGGATGAGGTTGTGGATCGTACCAATAAAGCCGTTCGTCACCCACGTACACGGAGTAGGAATAGTCCAGCAGCAAGCCACGGGCAAAGTCAATCACTTCGTTCACGCGCAGTTCAAGACCACCCTGACAATGCACTATGCCTCGTACCGTTCCCCCCGTGGCACTGGTCGTGTAAAAGTGTAGGGTGGACTGTTCGATCCAGGGAGAGATCGAGGGCAATGTGTAGATCAGACGCTCGTATTCAGCACGGGACGGGAAAGCCATCAACATAACACAGCCACAGGTTCCCGCTGTCTCAGCCGGATACCCTCATGCGCGGCTTGCATACAAACGACATTTTCACGGCTTAGGCGGTCAAACATTTTGAGCCGATGCAGACGCAACTTGTAGTAGCCAGCCCACTCGCTAAAGTCTTCAAGATGATCGCCGTTGTCCAGCAATCCTTGAGAGTAGAGTTCGTAAAAGTAGTCGGAGGAAAGCCAGTAAAGACGCTCGTAGCGCCGCAAAATTTCATCGGCTACCCGCAGATCATCAATAATCTCGCTAATTGTCAGACCCTTATCCATAACTAACCTCCAAATTGGATTATACATTTATCTTGCGGTCTGTCAATCCCATACTCATTCTTTCGCCTGCCGCTGCAACTCGTATAACCTGTTGATCGCCTCCAGCGGTGTCATCGTCGAGACGTCCAACTCGCGCAACTCTTTCACCACTGGGTGCTCCTGGGCAAAGAGCACCAGTTGGTGAGGGGACGGCTTCTCCGTCCCTGGGCGAAACTTGCCGCTCTCCAATTGCTCCAATAGTCCCTCGGCCCGATGGATGACCGGACGCGGCACGCCCGCCAACTGCGCCACGTGAATGCCGTAGGAGCGATCCGCGCCGCCGGGCACGACCTTGTGCAGAAAGACGACCTGCCCGCCCTCCTCCACCACCTCCAGGCTATAGTTGCACACCGCCGGCAGACGCCCGGCCAGTTCGATCAACTCGTGGTAGTGGGTGGCAAAGAGCGTCCGCGCCCGCCGTTCGGGATGGTTGTGCAGGTACTCGACCACCGCCCAGGCAATGGAGAGGCCGTCGTAGGTGCTGGTGCCGCGCCCAATCTCGTCGAGGATGAGCAGGCTGCGCTCCGTGGCGTGGTTGAGGATATTGGCCGTCTCGACCATCTCGACCATAAAAGTCGAGCGCCCAGCCGCGATCTCGTCCAGCGCCCCCACGCGGGTAAAGATGCGGTCCACGAGACCGATCCGCGCCCGGTCGGCGGGCACGAAACTGCCCATCTGGGCCATCAGCACGATCAACGCCGCCTGGCGAATGAAAATGCTCTTCCCGGCCATGTTCGGCCCGGTGATGACCAGGATACGCTCATTGGCGTTGAGGCGCAGGTCATTGGGCACGAAAGGCTCATTCCGCTGCGTCTGCTCGACGACGGGGTGACGGCCGGCGACGATCTCTAGCACGCCATCGCCGCTCAGTTCGGGGCGCACGTACCGGTTGCGCACGGCGGCCTCGGCCAGCGCCGCCGCCACGTCCAGCCGCGCCAGTGCCCGCGCCGTCTTGAGCAGCGATCCAGCCCGCGCCCCCACCTGCTGGCAGATTTCGTGGAACAGCCGCGTCTCAATCTCGGCCTGCCGCTCCTCGGCGTTCAGGATCAGCGCCTCGTACTCTTTCAACTCGGGCGTGATGAACCGCTCGGCGTTGACCAACGTCTGCTTGCGAATATAGTCGTCGGGGACGGCGCTCAGGTTGGCTTTGGTGATCTCGATGTAGTAGCCAAAAACTTTGTTGTAGCCCACCTTGAGGCTCTTGACGCCGGTGCGCTCGCGCTCTTCCCGCTCCAGGTTGGCAACCCAGGCCCTGGCGTCCCGCGCAGCCGTGGCGATACTGTCCAGTTCGGCGGAAAAACCGGGCCGGATGACCCCGCCGGCAGAGACGTTCGCGGGTGGGTCGTCGCTGATGGCGGAGGCGATGAGGGAAGAAGTGGATTGGAGATTGGAGATTGGAGATTGAAGATTTGAGGTCAGAGATCGGATGCCCTTGGAGCGGGAGGTTGTGAATTGTGAAAGAATATCCACGAATTCGGGAATGACCTCAAGGGCCTGGCGTATACCGGTGAGATCGCGCGGCCTGGCTATGCCGGCCAACACTCGATTGGTCAGCCGTTCCAGGTCGGGCGTGCCCTTGAGTGACTGGCGCACCCGTCCGCGAACGATGGCGTCCTCGTAGAACGCCTGCACCTGATCCAGCCGCGCCTCCAGTTCCGCCCGGTCGAGCAACGGCTGGGCCAACCGGGCCCGCAGCAACCGTCCGCCCATTGGGGTCAGCGTCAGGTCGAGCACGCCCAGGAGCGAGCCGCGTACCTGGCGCTCGCGCAGTGTCTCGGTCAGTTCCAAGTTGCGGCGCGTGGTCGCGTCGAGTGTCATAAAGCGGGCGGTCGAGTAGGTGCTCAGGCTCACGATCTGCGCCAGCGCTCCCTTCTGGGTCTCGAGCAGGTAGTGTATGATGGCGCCGGCGGCCCGGATAGCCAACGGCTTGCCCGCGCAGCCAAAGCCATCCAACGTCGCCACGCCAAAGTGATCGAGCAGCACTTGCTGGGCCGCGCCTGGTTCAAAGCGGTAGGCGGGCAATGGCGTAACGTGCGTGCTAAAGATCGGAGATTGAAGATTGAAGGCTTGTCCTGAGCGTAGCCGAAGGGTTGGAGATTGTCCACCGGCATCGTCCGGTACCAGACATTCGCGGGGCTGCAACCGCGCCAATTCCTGCCTCACCTCGCCCGCGTCCAACTGGGCCGTGGCGAACTCGCCGGTGGTGATGTCGGTGTAGGCCAGGCCGGCCCGCTCGCCCTCGACGACGACCGCCGCCAGGTAATTGGCTCGCTTCTCGTCGAGCAGCGCCGGCTCGACGATGGTGCCTGGAGTGACGACGCGCCTCACCTCGCGGTGGACCAGCCCTTTGCCGGTGACCTCGCCCACCTGCTCGGCGATGGCGACGCGGTAGCCTTTCTCGATCAGGCGGGCGATGTAGCCCTCGACGGCGTGGTGGGGGACGCCGGCCATTGGCACGCGCACCCCCTTGGCCACCGGGCGCGAAGTCAAGACAAGGTCGAGTTCGCGAGCAGCGGTCTCGGCGTCCTTGTCAAAAGTCTCGTAAAAGTCGCCCAGCCGGAAAAAGACGATGGCATCCGGGTGCTGGGCCTTGATCTGGAGATATTGTTTGCGGACAGGAGTTGTTTTGGGCATAATTTTACACCGGTTGATTGTTCAGCCTCAGTTTCTGGCGGACAAATCAGGTCTTTCAACAAGTCCCGTTCAATATCCTGGGGTAGGGGGAGACATTTGAAGCGTGGGACGCCGCCCGCGCCGCGATCAGGCCGGCAGAGGCATTGTCACCACCTTGTCGGCAATCTCCGCTCGCAGGGCCTCGATCTTGCTTGCAATGTGAGATAGTATTTCGTCCTGCGAAACGATGGTGCGCTCGGAGCTGCGGCGGAGTTTTACTTCAACTCCCCCGGCCTCGAGTGAGCGTTTGCTCACTGTCAACCTGATGGGAATGCCTATCAGGTCAGCGTCGTTGAATTTGACACCGGCCCTCACGTCACGGTCATCATACAGTACCTCGACATTTGCGGACTCCAAATCAGCACACAAGCAGTCGGCTACCTCTTTACCGCCCTGCAAAGCCACCACATAAACGTGATAAGGCGCTACAGTGATCGGCCACAAGAGGCCATGTTCGTCGTGGTGTTCTTCGGCCACACACGCCATTAGACGCCCAACACCAATTCCATAAGACCCCATGACCACTGGCTTGGCCTGTCCGTCCTGGTCCGAAAATGTGCAGCCCATGGACTCGGAGTAACGAGTGCCGAGTTTAAAGATATTGCCGACTTCTACTCCCTTCGAGGCGTGCATAGCAGCGCCACAGTCGGGACAAGCATACCCATCCTCAGCCACGACGATATCCTCGATGATGGCGGCCTGATAGTCTCGCCCGTAATTGACATTCAGCAAGTGATAGCCTTCCTCGTTGGCGCCGGCCACCAGATTGGGCGACTCTGGGATGAGATCATCTACAACCACGATCACACCCTTGATCGTTATGGGAGAAGCGTATCCTGGGATAGCGCCTATACCCCGAATCTCATCGTCTCTCGCTGGACGCAGGGATTTGGCTTTTACAGCGTTGGCCAGTTTGGTTTCGTTCACGTCCATGTCTCCGCGCACAACAGCGAACACAAATTTCTCTACATCCTCCTGCCCCTCTGTGACTGTCGCTACACTGAAGAACGCCTTGGCGGTTCTCGATTGAGGCACGGCCAGGAATTTCGCCAGACCCTCAATAGTAGTTACGCCTGGCGTAGCAACTTTTTGTATCGGTCTGGGTTTCTCTTCCATCGGAGCAGGCTTCTGGAATCGGGCAATCTGACGATTGGCCGTATACCCGCACTTGTCACACCTGATTATAGTGTCTTCTCCGATGGGGGTAAGGTACATGAACTCGTGGGCCACTTTTCCCCCCATCATTCCTACGTCCGACTTTACTGCTATTACGGGCAAATCACAACGATGGTAGATGTCAAAGTAGGCTTGATAATGAGCCCGGTACTGGACGTCCAAGCCTTCTTGATCCGTATCCAAACTGTAACTATCTTTCATGGTAAACTCTCTTACCCGGATTAGGCCGGCGCGCGGCCGAGGGTCATCACGCCATTTCGTCTGGATATGGTATAGCAAACGCGGTAGTTGCTTATAAGATTGAATCTCCGTGCGCACCAGGTCGGCGACGACCTCTTCGTGGGTCATGGCCAATACCATATCTCGATGGTTCTTGTCGTAAAAGCGTCCCATCTCTGAACCGATCTCGTACCAGCGTCCAGTTTCCTTCCAAATATCGGCCGGATGGACAACAGGCATAGTGATCTCTTGTCCCCCGATGGCATTCATCTCATCACGCAGGATATTTTCGATTTTGGTCATTGACCGTTGTGCTAGATGCAGATAACTGAAAATGCCGGCCCCCAGTTGACGTATAAACCCTGCTTGAACGAGCAACCGGTGACTGGCGATCTGTGCATCTGCGGGTGGTTTCCGCAAAGTCTGACCAAAAATCTCACTCATTCTCATTGTATCACCTCCCTGAAAATAAAATCAGCCTCCGGGGATCGGAAGGCTGGTAAACCGGACAAGTGGCTGGCGGTGCCCAGGCAACGCTAGCCGGACCCCCAAAACGGGTACGGTCACGGGCTGCCAGGGGCAGGAAATGTGTAACCCATCATTGCACTACTGCGTAAATTGCTACTCTGCTCTCACCCCATCGCGCGGCGACACCCGGGGCACAATGAAAATGCCCTCCTCAATCAGCGGTTCCACTGTCAAGTCAGAAGCGGCGTCCTGGTTGACTGACAAATTTAACACTTGACTCCGGATACAGAAAATAGGACGCAGATGAACGCAGAAAACGCAGATTTTGTTGATTTCCAGGGCAGATCAGCGTGAATCTGCGTCAATCTGCGTCCGAATGTTAAATTTGTCGGCCAATCAGCCAGTGACCTTGAAAATGTCAGCGCCTCTTCGACTTCTCGTCTGGTCACAGCGTCAATCTGTATCATCTCAATATTCTGGGGCACTTTTAACGTAGCCGCGCTTTCCATAGCGCGTTATGTCCGCGAGGTATGGAAACCTCGGCTACATTGCCCCACTTTATTGAGCAGGTACGTCAATCTGATAATCTGCATCTTCTCGTCTGGTGCGCAACCGCATCAGTGCTAAACCAAAATTCTTCGCCTCCCGCATCCTCACCCCCACCAGCCACTTGCGCCTTTTTGCGAACTCGCGGACGGTGGCGCTGAGCACTGTCGCGTGTTTCCATCCATCCGCCGATGGGTCCACATGTACGATGAGCATGGCGATGCAGGCGTGGAATGTGGCATAGTAGGCCCTCGAAGCGCAGGAATCCAGGTCGCACTCATCCAGCGCTCGAGCCGCAGTGTCCAGAAACTGGTCCGCCTTCCGCAATCGTGGCCCCTGATTCCCTGCCACGTACCCTCCTCGGCTTTATCGCCAGCGTTGTTATTATAGCCCAGAGCCGGACGTTGTCAACACTGCTTTTCCGCTGTGGTCGGGTTTCTGGCCGGGAGAGAAAAACAGAGCAGCGGCCTATTGGTACAGGCCGCTGCTCACAATCGTCCCACGCCCTTCTCCGGCACATTCGCCTCGTTTTGACGGTTGCTCCGTCTGACCTCGCTCTCAATCAACAGTGACCAAGATGCGCTCTAGTGAGGCGATGTCGGTGGCTATGAAACGGCTGACGCACTTTCCATGCTTTCACCCTTATTTTACGCTAAATTTCCCTCGTTGTCAATAGGTCTAACCTTAAAATTTGGCGAGTTAATCCGAAAATCCTCCCGATCCGCGTTCTCCCGGCAAGGATTGGCAGCGCGGACAAAAGTGCGTGCCGCGATGGCTCACCTTGATGCGTTTGATAGTCACGCCGCAGCGCGGGCAAGGTTGCCCCGCGCGCCCATAGACCGCCAGATGGTGGGCGAACTCGCCCGCCCGGCCATCCGCTTGTTGATAAGCCGCGTCCGGCAACGTCGTGCCGCCACTGGCGATGGCCGCCCGCAGCACGGCCCGGATAGCGCGGTGCAGCCGCCGTACCTCGGCAGGAGTGAGCGTATCGGCTCGACGCAGCGGATGGACGCCAGCCCGCCACAGCGCCTCGTCGGTGTAAATGTTGCCCAGACCGGCCAGGAAGCGCTGGTTGAGCAGCAACGGCTTGATGCGCCCGCGCCGCTGCGCCAGCATCTCCCCCAGATGTGCGACTGTGAAACTGTCCGCCAGCGGCTCGGGGCCCAACTCGTCCAACATGCCAGATGGATCATCCACCAGATGCAGCCGCCCAAACTTGCGCTGGTCGGAGAAATACAAGGTTCGCCCATCATCCAGGGAGAACAACACGCGGACGTGCCGGTCGTCGAGGGGTTCTCCCGGCCCCAGCACCAACCGCCCGGTCATGCGCAAATGCACCAGCAACGTGTCGCCGCCGCTCAACGCGATCACCACCCACTTCCCGCGCCGGCCCACTCCGATGACCGCCTGGCCCGTGAGACGACCGGCAAAAGCAGTCGGGTTGGACGAGACGACGCTGCGTGCCCAGCGCACATCTACCCCGACGACTGTGTGTCCGACCAGAGACGCTCGCAATCCCTGGGCCACTGTCTCAACTTCGGGTAACTCGGGCATGATGCAGTCGTATGTATCTACCGTCTTGTGAGCCTGGTGCAACGGATAGACAGCGGATAAGCGGATAGGTGGTTCCCTTCATCCGTTTATCCGCTTTCCATTCGATGCCTCAACCCCTGTAAACAAATGCATGCTGCCATTATAAGCGTGGCCGCTCTGCCTGTCAATGCAGTTGCCGGTTGACAGCCTCCCATCCTGATGTTACAATCTCAATCTAGTGCGAGATTCGCTATGGCCCAAGACACACACATTCACCTATCGCCGTCCACCGACGAGACAATCCCTACACGCCACCATTGGCACCTCGGAGATACCCAACCTGTGATGCGCACCACTTCCTACCCTACAGCGCCGCCGCCACCTCCAACTCGGCGTCACCGCCGTTCCTGCCTCTCTACGTTTATCCTGCTCCTGTTCGTCGCCGGGGGAGTATCTGTGGCGGGGTACGCCTTTTGGCAGTGGACCGCCACCCGGCCGCGCACCAATATCCTCGTCCTCGGCCTCGACTGCCGGCCCGATCAGGGCTACGTCACTCGCTCCGACACACTGATCCTGGCGACAATCTACCCGCCTGGCCCGTGCGCTGCGCTGCTCTCTATCCCCCGTGATCTCTACGTCGAAATCCCTGACCACGACGCCGACCGCATCAACACCGCCCACTTCTGGGGCGAAAACGAGGCTGAGGGAGGCGGGCCGGCGCTGGCTATGCAGACCGTGGCGCAAAATTTCGGCGTGCCGGTACACCACTACGTGCGCCTGGACTTTGACACCTTCCGCGCCATCGTGGACAGTGTCGGCGGCGTGGACGTCATCGTCGAAAAACCTGTCGTGGACGACGCCTATCCCACCGACGACTATGGCGCCATCCACATCGAAATCCCCGCCGGGCCGCAGCACATGGACGGTGAGACGGCTCTGCGTTACGCCCGCTCCCGCCACGGCTCCTCCGACTTTGACCGGGCCAGGCGTCAGCAGCAAATCCTCGTCGCCCTGGCCCACTGCCTGATCGAGCCCGAGGTGTGGCCCCATCTACCTGCCATCTACCAGGTCGTGATGGACAACGTGGACACCGACCTGACGACCTGGGACCTGTTGCTGCTGGCCCCCACCATCTACCGCGTCGGGCCGGACGGTATTGAGCACCGCGTCATCGGCCCCGAAATGACCGATCCCTGGACCACCCCCACCGGCGGGGCCGTGCTGCTCCCGCGCTGGGAGGCCATCAATCCCCTGTTGCAAGAATTGTTCACGCCGTAGAAAACATGAAACATTTACTCGCCATCCTGGCCATCCTGACCCTCTGCGCGGCGTGTACGGAACCGCCCGTTCCTCCGTCCCCCACCCCATCTCCCATGCCATCCCC
>CAYQTW010000067.1:0-11248 GCA_964420485.1 uncultured Anaerolineales bacterium | reverse complement strand
AGGCACGGGGGCGGGGTTTCCGGGGTTGGCGCTCAAGATCGTTTGCCCAGGGATGCGGCTGACGCTGCTGGAGGCGACGGGCAAGAAGGTGACTTTCCTGGAGCACGTGGTGGGCGTGCTAGGGCTGGAAAAAGTCGAGGTGATTCACGGGCGGGCAGAGGAACTGGGACGCGACCCGGCCCACCGCGAGCAATACGATTGGGCGCTGGCCCGCGCCGTGGCAGAGATGCCGGCGTTGGCAGAGTACTTGCTGCCGCTGGTGCGGGTGGGCGGCGCGGCCCTGGCGCAGAAGGGGGAAGGGGCCGCCGCCGAGGTGCACCGAGCCAACGCTGCTATCGTGACGCTGGGAGGACGGGTGCGGCAACTGACGCCGGTGGAACTGCGCGGGCTGGCCGAGACGCGCTACCTGGTGGTGGCGGACAAGGTGGTCGCCACGCCGGCAAAGTACCCCCGCCGGCCGGGCGTGCCGCAGAAGAGGCCGCTTAGTCAAGGTTGAGGCTAAGGTTGAGGTTGAGGTATCTTTTCAATATTTGGGGGTGTCATTCTGAGCGAAACGCAGTGAAGCGAAGAATCTCACGTTACAGTGCCCAAACCGCCTATCCAAGGCGAGATTCTTCACCTCCGCTGCGCTCCGGTTCAGAATGACAGGCTTGTGACCGAGATCTTGCCCCACTTTATTGAAAAGATACAGGTTGAGCACGCATCACTTTACGATTCCCCCTTGCACTTGCATCAACACCGCCCGCTCCAGGAACTCGGCGCTAAACATTTCGGGGTCGGTGGTCGTGAGCAGCGCCTGCTCGACGTTATCCACCTGCGCCAGGAGGTAGCGCCGCCGGGCCATGTCCAGTTCGGCCAGTACTTCGTCCAGTAGGAGCACCGGCGCCTCTCCCGTCCGCTCCTGCATCCACGCCAGTTCCGCCAGTTTGAGCGCCAGGACTGCTGTGCGCTGCTGTCCCCGCGAGCCGAAAGTGCCCAGGTCTACCTCGTGCGTGCCCTGGGCGGGGCTGCCGGCGACGAAGCGCATCTCGTCCCGGTGCGGGCCGGTGAGCGTCATCCCGCGCGCGATCTCGTTCGCCCGCCGCGCCAGGAGCGCCTGCCGGAAGGCCGCCACCAGTCCCTCGGCCTCGACTCCCGGCGGAGGGCCTTCGTAAGGTTGCAAACCCAGCCCTATCTGGTACTTTAGCGCGGGCGGCGCGGCCGGGTCAAAGTTGGGGCGGTACTCTAGCCGCAGCCACTCTGCTCCACCGGTAAGTTGCTGGTGGATGCGTTCTCCGCGCTGCGAGAGGGCGTTCACCAGTTCGCGGCGGCCGTTGGCGACGACGACTCCCTCGCGGGCGAGTATCTGCTCGAAAGGGGCCAGTTGGGCCGGATCGCCCCCCTCGTCGCGCAGGTGGCGCAGCGCGGCGTTACGCTGGCGCAGCGCCTCGGTGTAGCGCTCCAGCGCCCGGCAATAGTCCCGGTCCACCTGGCACAGCGTGTCGTCCAGGTAGCGGCGGCGGGCGGCAGGCGGGCCGGCGACCAACTCGACGTCCTGCGGCATAAAGAACACGACGTTCAACCGCCCGGTCAGGTCGGCGCGGCGCTTGCGTGTCCGGTCCACGCGGATGGTCTTTTGCATCCGTGTCGTGCCGTTCGCCAGCGGTCTCTTCTCCAGGACGATCTCTATCTCCTGGATGCGATCACGCCGCACGACCTCGGCCCGCACGCGGGCGTAGGGCAACCCCGACGCCTCGGCCTCCCAGTTAACGAGTTGGCGGTCGAGAGGGGTGAGGGGCGAGGAAGCGGTGGCGAGCAGGTAGATTGCCTCCAGGAGGCTGGTCTTGCCCTGGCCGTTCGCGCCGTGGAGGAGTAGCGGACGCTGGGGCAGGGCCAGTTCCAGGCGGGCATAGTTGCGAAAGTTGGTCAGGCCGAGGTAGCGGATGCGCATGGTGGGTTTGTTGTACTCGCGGGAGTGCCAGGCGGGGATGATCGGAGTGAGGCTCAAACTAACGCCGGTCTCAATTCCACCTTGACGCGCGGCGCCGCCAGCGAGTGTTTGCGCCGTCCAAATTCCAGCAGTGGGGCGAGGAAATCATCCAACTGGCTGGCGATTTTCAGGTCAATGTAGACCTCACCGCACACCGGGCATACCTGGGATGGGATATGCTCCACCGTGACTGCCACGTTAGAGCCATCCCGTCCGTAGGTCCGGGTGACCATTCTTGCTCTAGTTTCTACGTGACGGCCCTTTCGACGACACTCTCGACAAATCATCTCTTTCTCTGCCTACGATGTCCAATCCAGTCTGGCCTCTGAGGGACGTAAGCCGTTACGATGACCATTTCAGGATCACCTTCCTGGTACTCGATGCAAACGTGAACGGGTATTCGCTCTGCCCGGGTAAAGCCAAGTAACAGGCAGCGCTCTCTGTCAGGGTAGTCTTCTATTCGTTCTCCATCCAACACTGTGCGTTCAACGTCTATCGCTTTGAGGCCATCCTTCCGCATTTCGACGTCCGCGTGGCTGGTCAGCCAGATGGCTATTCTGCCCTCGGTCAATCCTCTGCGCAGGCGTTCGAGATCAATGTGGGACATCGTAATACTGTCTCAGGTCAGATACACGGTCATTATAGCCACTTTAATGGTGTTGTCAATGCCTCCCTGGTGAAGTAGGAGGTCAGTCGCCAACTGCCAGCGCCCGCGCGATACGAGCCGCCACGCGACCGTTGTTGAGCAGCAGCGCCTCGTTGGCGCGCCGTGCCCGCCCGCCGGTCAGTTCGACCAGCCGGGATAGAAGGAACGGCGTCAATGCCTTGCCGCTCACATCGGCCGCCTCCGCCTCCTCCACCGCCCGCGCAATGGCCGCCTCGGCCTCGCCGGCCGGGAGTTCGTCGCTGGCGGGGACGGGCACACAGACCAGGAGCGCCGCCGCCAGGCCCAGTTCCGCCCGTGCCCGCGCCATCCGCGCTGCCTGCTCCGGCGTCTCGACCCACGCATCCACCCCCAGCCCCGAGTGGCGGCTGTAAAAGGCGGGGAACTCGTCCGTGCCGTAGCCGATCACCGGCACACCGTGCGTCTCCAGATATTCCAGCGTGCGCGGCAGGTCGAGGATGGACTTGGCGCCCGCGCAGACGACGACGATGGGGATGGAGGCCAGCGCGGGCAGGTCGGCCGAGACGTCCTCCGGGTGACCCCGGTGTATGCCGCCGATGCCGCCGGTGGCAAAGACGCGAATGCCGGCGCGGTGGGCCAAGTGCATCGTCGCAGCGACGGTCGTGCCACCGCTGGCGCGCTGGGCCAGCACGAGGGGCAGGTCGCGCAGGCTGACCTTGCGGGCCGCCCGGTCGGAGGCCAGCAGCACCATCTCCTCGTCGGAGAGCCCCACCCGTGCCTCTCCTTCCAGCACGGCGATGGTGACCGGCAGTGCCCCTTCTTCACGCACCGCCGCCTCCATCTGCCGGGCGATGTCCAGGTTGACCGGGGGCGCAAAGCCGTGGGTGACGAGCGCCGACTCGAGCGCCACCACCGGCCGGCCAGTCGCCAGCGCCTGTGTCACCTCCGGCTCGACACGCAGCCCGCTCACTTTTGCACCGGGGTCTTGTATAACTCAAAGACGCAGGCCGGGGCACCCATAGCCCGACATTGCGTCTCGACGACGCGGAACTCTTTGCCGTCGGTGAGCCAGGCCGCTCCCGCCTGAATAGTGCCGATAAAGATGTGGCACATCGGTTCGTCGGACAGCAGACCGTTACAGACCGGGCAGGTGTGGGAGATGTAGAGGAATTTTTCCGGCAATTCTTCCACCCGCAAGTCGAGCGTCTGGCCCTTCTTGGCGGCCAACTTGCGAAAGCCCTGGGCCATGTTGTTGAGCGCGACCTTGAGCCGCATGTTGACCGGCATCAGTTTGAGCGCGGTGGAGGCAAAGCCAAAGAGTGCCGATTCCTGCTCGATGGAGTAGCGGGCCGAGAGTTGGCCGATGCGGCGGGCTAGCGCCCGGGCCGGCGCGCCGAGCGTGTTTATGATGGCCCTGTTCAGCGCGCTATAGTCAGAGTACTTGAGGCCCTCGAATTCCATGTTGGCCGGCGGCAGGTTGCCAGTGAGCCGCTCTAGCCCGGCTTCTCGTAGAATGTCGATCGTCTTGGCTTCCCCCACCGTCTCCTCAATCGCTATAATTGCCCAGCGCATGTAGGCGTTGGGAAAGTCGAGGTCGCAAACCGGGTCGTGTTCTGTCTTTTTGGTTATGTGCATGATAGTCTCCTTCTTTAACTACCCGCCCCTCACACTGCCTTCCCTTGGCTCAAATACCGCTCCAGCCACGGGCCGATGAGGATGTAGCGGAAATTGTGACCCTGCAAGACGCGCACCGCACCGTACAGGCCGTAGAGAACAAAAGCAAATCCGACGAGCATAAACAGGCCTATGACGCAGAAGGGGAAGAAAGCGGCAATCCTGGCTAGTGGCTCGCCGACGGTGCCCGGGCCACTTGTGCCCATTGGCATCACCAGGAATATCCCCAGGAAAGAGCACATGTAGCATGCAAAGCCAAGAAAACCGGCCAGGACAGGGACGAATTGGTAGACCACCCCCTGTAGCGCCTGGAAACTGACGAAGCGCGACTTTTCCCGCTGCGTGGCCCATACGACGATGGCGCCGACGAGTCCCCAGAAGGGCAGGATGACACTGGCGTGAGCCAGCGCCGCCAGTATGCGCTCATCCTGTGTTGCCTCAGCAGAAATGTTTTCTAATTCCATTGTGTCCTCCTTTTGCATTAGACTATCCGAATTACCCGACTAATTCCATCGCCAGCCGCGCGTACACCTCCGCAGCGGCATAGACGTCGGTCAGATGCACGTGTTCGCCGGCGGTGTGGGCGTGACGGGGGTCGCCTGGCCCAAAGCCCACGGTGGGGATGCCGGCCACGCCCGCCGTGTAGACCCCCTCGGTCGAAAAGTCCCAGCGGGTCACGCGGGGCCGGCGCTTTAACTGCTCCCGCGCGGCGCGCACGGCGGTCAGCACTAGCGCATGATCCTCCGCCATCACCCAGGCGGGGTAGAACTCGCGGATGTGACAGGTATAGCCGGTGTAACTGGTGGCGTGGTATTCCGTCACCTCCACCTCGGCCGGCACTCCCTCGCGGGCGATGACCCGCTGCACCTCGGCCAGGGCCAGCGTCTCGTTTTCCCCCAGTGTCAATCGCCGGTCAATGATCAACTCGCAGCGGTCGGGGATGGCGTTGCGGCTACTGGCGCGGGACGAGATTTCGGTCACTGCCAGTGTGCCGGAGCCGAGAAAGTCGTCGTTCCCCAACTGGCCGGCGAGCAGTTCCAGGCCGAACGCCAGCCGCGCGGCGGTGTAGATGGCATTGTCGCCCAGGTCTGGGCGGGCGGCGTGGGCCGAGCGCCCGTGGGTGACGAGGCGCATCTCTAGCCGCCCCCGCTGCCCGCGCGTCACGTCCAGGCCGCTCGGTTCGGCCAGCACTACCCAGTCTGGACGTATCCCTTTCTCCTCGATCAACACCCGCGACCCCAGCCCTTCGCACTGTTCCTCCTGCACCACGCAGGCCACGACGAGGTCACCTTTCAGTGCCACTCCCGCGTCGCGCAAAAGTTTGGCCCCGTAGACCATTGCCGCCAGCCCGCCTTTCATGTCGCATGAACCCAGGCCGTAGAGTGTGCCGTCTTCGACCTCGGCTCCGAAGGGGTCGTGGCTCCAGGCTGCGGGATCGCTGACCCGCACCGTGTCCATGTGGCCGTTGAGCATGAGCAGCGGGCCGTGGCCTGGCCCGATCCGCCCGACGACGTTGCCGATGCGGTCTACGTACACGTCGCGAAAGCCCAGGCGTGTCATTTCGGCGACGATGCGCTCCGCCACTGCCGCCTCCTGGGTCGAGGGGCTGGGCGTCTGCACCAGGTCGCGCAGGAAGGTCGTCAGATTGGTTTGGTCTTGGGGATTCAGTTTGAACATATTCACTGATTTCAGGCGTACACACTTTCCGCCGTCAAATTGGGAAATACTTGTTCAGGTGTTTTGCCCGTGACCTTTATGTAGACTGCATCCGGGCAAATATCAATCTCGTCCGTCCAGGCGATCTCTCCACTGATGCCAATGTGGACTTGTTGAAAGGCGCAATAGTTTTTCTACGAGGAAAAGACACCTTTTCCAACGAGATGTGAAAGGTCAATTTCGCCTTCAACACCGTCGGTGTATTTTACCCACAGTTTGTAGTTGGGTAAGACTTTTACTTGAATTGGCTTGAACATACATATCATCCTGGTTCAATAGTGAGGCGGAGTGATCTTTGCACCCCGCGGCACGTTAGAATGACCTGGCTAACTCGGCTAAATCCTCGTAATCGTAAGGGGGACGCTTTCGCACACCCCAGACCCAAACCCACTTTTCCACGTCATTGACGGCGTAAATTATCCGCCACCTGTCTATACGAATCCGGCGCATCTCTATATTTTCAGGTACATCAAGGCCAATTGTGTCAAGATCTCGACTATAGTGAGGGCGTGGATCTCGAGCCAGATCATCAATGGCGCGCTTAATCCGTTGCCGAACGTATCCAGGCAGCCGTTTCCGCTGCTCGTGGGCTGTTGGCTCAATCAGCAGATCGTATCGTTGCGTCATCTTCCCACTCGGCTGATATGTCATCCCAGCGCAAGGCTCCTGAGGCTGCCGGGCCGGCCTGCAGGCGAGGCAACCATTCCTGGACAACAGACCGGTCGGCCACATCCTCCAGCCAGGCTAGTACCTTTTTCCAAACTGATAAGGACAACACTACGTCCGTCTTGTTCCCCTCGGCATCCACCAGATAACGAGCAGAAGAAGACACTTTATTGAACAATTTGAAAACCCTAGTTGATTCAGATGTTAGAACTGCCATTTTTCAATCCCCCTCTTGTTCAGATGGCCTTTAGCGCGCTGGGGCGAATTTCATTGCTGCTATGGAGTGTCCCCAATAATACTACGAGTCGGGACATAAAGCAAGCGAACCGCGCGTAGGACTTGACAGAACCGCCAGAGCGTGCTAACATCTGTCTAGTTATGAAGATCAGGTCTGATGTATTGAAGCTGACTGGATGCACCACCGGACCGTAAGGCACGGGCCGGGCGGTGCTTTTTTTGAATGGGAGCAAAAGTGATATGACTGAGAAATTACGGATCGTGCCCCTGGGCGGCCTGGGGGAAGTCGGCAAGAATATGATGTGCATCGAGTATGGCCGCAACATTCTCGTAGTAGACGCGGGCATAATGTTCCCCGAATCGGACATGCTGGGGATTGACTATATCATCCCCGACTGGGACTATTTGCGTGATAAAAAAGACCACGTGAGCGCGATCGTCATCACCCACGGCCACGAGGATCACATCGGCGCGTTGTCCCACTTTCTGGAAGAGTTCGACGTGCCGGTCTATGCCACCCGGCTGACCTGTGGTCTGATCGAGGTCAAGATGAAGCGGAGACATGCATCGGGATCGGCGAGACTGCACACCTACGCGCCCGGCGATGTGGTCAACATTGGCCCTTTCACTGTCGAGCCTTACCACGTCTGCCACTCTATCCCCGACGGTGTGGGACTGGGCATCACGACGCCGGCCGGGCTGATCGTACACAGCGGCGATTTCAAGTTCGATCACACGCCGGTGGACGGTTGGCCCACCGATTACGCCAAACTGGCCGAGTTCAGCGGCCGGGGTGTGCTGGCGCTTCTCTCCGACAGCACCAACTCGGACCGATCAGGCAACACTCCCTCGGAGGCTGCGCTGAACGGCGCCTTCCACCAGGTGATGCGGGAGGCTTCGGGCCGGGTGATCGTGGCGACCTTTGCCTCGCTTATCTCTCGCATCCAGCAGGTCGTGGACGTGGCGGCGCAGCATGGCCGCAAGATCGCCATCGCCGGCAGGACAATGGTTGAAAATACCAAAATGGCCCGCGAGTTGGGCTACCTCAACATTCCTGACGGTACGTTGGTGACGCTGGGCGAGATCAAGAATCTGCCGGCCCGTGAGACGGTCATCATGGCGACCGGCACACAGGGCGAGCCGACGGCAGTGTTGAGCCGGTTGGCGGTCGGGCAGCACCGCTTGCTGCAGATTCGAGAGGGGGATACAGTGGTGTTCTCCTCGCACACTATCCCCGGCAACGAGGAACTGATTCACCGCGTCGTCAACCGGCTCTTCCAAAAGGGCGCGGACGTCTACTATGACCCTCTCTCGCCGGTACACGTCTCGGGCCACGCCAGCCAGGAGGAGCAGAAATTATTGATCAATATACTCCGTCCGCGCTTTTTCGTCCCCATCCACGGCGAACTGCGCCACCTCAAGCAGCACGGCAAGACCGCGCGGCAGTTGGGCATACCGGCCGAGAACATTGCCACGGTCGAAAATGGCTACGTGTTGACCTTGAGTGAGCGGCTAGAGATCGGCGAGCGGGTGCCTGGTGGCTACGTCTTTGTGGACGGGGCGCGGGTGGGCGAGATTGGGCCAGCGGTGATGCACGAACGAGAGATGCTGGGGCAGAATGGGTTTGTGATGTCCATCGTCCAATACCAACGCCGGGCGGGCCGGCCCGTGGGCCGGCCACGCATCGTCACCCGTGGCTTTACCTTTGTCCCCGGCGCAGAGGATTTGTTGGCTCAGGCGGAGGACGTTGTCATGTCCGCTGTCGAGGCCCAGCCCGGAGCACCCCCGGCCGAGGTTGAAAGCCGGGTACAGCAGGCACTATCCAGGTTTCTCTATCAGGAAACCAAGAGTCGCCCCGTCGTGATTCCGGTGATAATGGAAGTGTAGGCCAGATGTGATTGTAGATCGGTTGATCGGCAAGATAAAGATTGCACCACAACTGGCCACCGAGATCATTGAAACGCCAGAGTTAGACGTTGAGGCTATCCGCCCTTTTCACCCCATCCGCCGAGCGACAGACGTAGACGACCGGCCGGCGACCGAACGCCGCCTCGTACACCGCCGAGACGTGAGCCTCGAAATCGGGCACGGCGCCCGCAGCGACGAGCGCGACGATGCAGCCGCCAAATCCCGCGCCGGTGAGCCGGGCGCCATAGCAGCCCGCTACCTCACAGGCCGCCCCGGTTAGCCGGTCCAACTCTGGTGAACTCACCTCGTAATAGTCGCGCAGACTGGCGTGGCAGGCTTTCATCAGCGTGCCCACGGTGACCAGGTCCCCCTGCCGCAGCGCCTTTGCCGCATACAGCACCCGCATTTGGCCTGTGACCACGTGAAGAGCGCGCCGGTAAATGACCTCGGGCAGGTGCGCTCGTAACTGCTTCAGGTCGTCCAGGCTGACGTCGCGCAGGGCGCGGATGCCGGGCAGATGCTCGCGCAGGGTTTGCACCGCTTGTTCGCATTGGACCCGCCGCACGTTGTACTCTGAGGTCGCCAGTCGCCGGCGCACCCCCGTATCCGCCACCACGATGGCGACGTCTGCCGGCAGTGGCACGGGCTCTATCTCCAAGGTGCGGCAATCCAGCAGTAGCGCGTATCCCTCCGCCCCCAGTGCACTCGTCATTTGATCCATGATGCCGCAGTTGACGCCCACGTAGACGTTCTCCGCCCGCTGGCACAGGAGCGCCAGGCCGCGCCGGTCGAGTTGGAAGCCGGACAGTTGTTGCCAGGCGTAGGCGAACGCCATCTCCACTGCCGCCGATGAGGATAATCCCGCCCCGACCGGCACGTCAGAGGTCATCACCGCCTCCATCCCCACCGGCCTCAATCCGCGCTCTTGCAGGGCCCAGGCGATACTCCTGGGATAGTCGGCCCAGCCGCCGTCCGAGAGTGGGATGACGTCGAGGGGAAAGATGACGTCGCCTCCCAGGTCGAGTGCGCGCACGCGGGCCTCATGGTCATCAATCGCGGAGGCGGCGACCCAGGCGGCGCGGTCCACCGCCATCGGCAAGACGTAGCCCTCGTTGTAGTCGGTGTGCCCGCCCAGGAGATTGACCCGTCCAGGGGCACGCACGACGATTGCCGGCTGGTGCGCAAAACGGGTCTCGAAGGCGGATCTCACTTTGGCCTGCATTTTCTGAGCGGCAGATTGGAAAGTCTGTCCTACTTTAGCCTGCATTGTGTTCCTCCAAAACGGTGACGTCGGGGAGTAGCCCCATCTGGCCCAGCGCGGTGACGAGGCGGGGCCAGTCTTGGTCGCGCACCAGGGCGGCTGCCGGCCCGATCTGTTCGCGGATGAGATGTCGGGTGAGTGGGGAAGCAACGACCTGCGCCATCAGGTTCTCGTTGGAGAGGCGCAGAAGTATCACCCGCTCCAGCCAGGCCTCGGCTCCGCGAGTCTCCCAGCGCGTCAACGCCGCTTCTACGGGGCGAGGCACGGGTGCGCCGGTGGTGTGGCTCAAGAACTCGAGCACGCGCGCCACAGGAATGCCCTGCTGACGCGCGCGATCCAGCGATGTAGGGGTGAGGCGGTAGACGAATAGAATGGAGGATGGAGGATGGAGGATGGGAGTGCGTACCCATGTGGCGACGCGGGAGAGTTGGAAGCGTTCGTAGCGCCGGGCCGGGGGTGCGAGCACGGTAAAGTCGGATTGTAGGGCCAGCGGCAGGGGTTCGGGTTCGGGTGAGAGGTTGGCCAAGCCGAGGAAGGCCGTCCCTGCCTGCGTCAGGCGAAAGGCGTGTAGTGGCTCATCGGGAGCAGCAGCCCCCAGGTCGGTCAGGCCTAGCCAGGTCAGTGGGCCTGTGATGAGGTGGCGTACGAGTGCTCCTTCGACGCTGTCCCAACTTTCAAAGCCGGAGAGGTAGGCGCCGGTGGCCGCGTCGCGGATGTACCAGGTGGTATAGTCGCCGTCGGGACGCTGAAAATCGGGGTCGGTCTGTTTGACGGCGGCCACGAAATCGTCGAGTTTGTACCAGGTGTCCGGGGCGCATGCTTCCAGATGGTGCAAGATAGCCCGTCGCGCCAGGAGCGGGTCGTTGCGCCAGGCGCCGGTGTCCTCGGGGTGGAGTGTGGGGACGTGAAACAGGTCGTTCCAGGCCGGGTCGTCCCGCCAGGCGGAGGCCAATACAGCCCGCTGCTGACCGGTCGAGGATTGGAGCCAGGTAGCCACGGGGGCCGGGTTGGGGCGCAGATGGCCAGAATCGGTCACGCGCAGCCAGCCGAGATGTCGGACCAGGTGGCGCAGGAAGGCCAGTCGCGCTGGATCGGGGTCGCGCAGGCGATGGGTCAGGCGGGCCTCGTGGCGGGCAGGCCAGGTGTCGGCGGGGCCGGGGCGCAAGCGCTCGTTCTGGAGGTAGGCCAGCAG
>CAYQTW010000066.1:0-11265 GCA_964420485.1 uncultured Anaerolineales bacterium | reverse complement strand
CTGAACGGCGTGGAGGTGGCCCGGCGACTGCGCGACCGGGGCACGACCACGGCTATTCTCATCCTGACCATCTACGATGATAGCCAGACCGTCTTTGGACTGTTGGAGAGTGGGGCCACCGGCTACGTGCTCAAGGACGAGGCGCTAGAGACGCTGGTGAGCGCCGTGCGGGCGGCCGCGCGGGGGGAAACCTGGCTCAGTCCGTCCGTAGCCCGCCAAGTCGTAAGCCGTGCCATCGGAGAGGCGCCTTCCCCACGCGAACAAGACTTCGGCGAGCTCAGTCGAGCCGTTCGCGCTTCCATCTCCCTCACCCCTCGTGAAGTAGAGGTGCTCCGCCTACTAGCCCAGGGGCTCGACAACGAAGCCATCGCCCAACGGCTGGTGGTGACCAAGCGGACGGTGCAGAACCACGTCAGCAACATCTACGGCAAACTGGGCGTCGCCTCCCGCACCGAGGCGATGCTTTACGCTATCCGTCACGAGTTGGTGCAGGTCTCACCGGCAAGAGGTGCGCCCGATGCGTCTTGAGGCGGCTCGCTTGGTAGGGGCGCGGTCACCGCGCCCCTACTGGCCATTTGTCCTGTTGGCGCTGGTAGTCCCGATACTGGTGGGATACGACATCTATTTTCAATGGCGCACGCCGGTGCTGGACTTTATCTTTGATGGAAACACGGGCCTGATCCACGAGATCCCTTTTGGGAGTTTTGCCGACTGGGCCGGGCTGCATGAGGGCGACGTCATCCTGAGCGTGGATGGTATTCCCTTTGCCGAATGGCACGACCTGTCGGTAGGGAACTATGCGATGGAAATCGAGCGGGAAGGCCGGCGTCTGACACTAGAGTTGCCGGTCGTTCCGCTGGCAAAGGTCAATCTGATGCCCCTGATTAGCGCCGTCGTTGTCGTCCTGGCCTTTTGGGGCGCCGGCACATTGCTGCTCCTGCGGCGCTTCCGGCAGAAGGAGGTGCGACTCTTCTTCCTGCTGGCTCAGACCATCGCCATTGCCCTGCTGCCTCCGCTGGCTCACCCCACCCCTTGCCCCACTCCTCGCTGGATGTTTTCTCTGAGCGTCGCCTGCTTCCACCTGGCTGCCCCCCTTCTGCTACACCACACTCTCACCTTCCCGGTGTCGTTGGGCGCCTCCCGCCAGCGCCGTTGGGGACTGGGGTTGCTCTACGGGCTGGCGCTGGTGGCCGTGGCCGCCGGCCTGTCGCGCACCGGCCTGAGATGGCGATTGAGCGCCTTCTACACTGCTCTGGTGATCGCCGTCGCCGTCGCCGTCCTCGTCTACGTCTACCTGCGCCGGGCCACTCCCGACGGGCGGCGTCGTTTGCGTCTCGTCGTCTTTGGCACTGTCCTGGCTGCGATCCCGCCAATTCTCTTTTACTTCCTCCCCTCTATCACCAGAACGCCTCCTCCGATGCCGGGATGGATGGTGAGCCTGTTCCTGATCCTCGTTCCGCTGGCTTATCTCTGCGCCACCGCACGTCACAACTTGTTTGGCATAGACCGCCTGCTCAACCGGGCACTGGTCTACGTTCTCCTCTCACTGGGGATTCTGCTCCTCTATCTTGGGCCCTTCCTGATGATCTATCGCTTTCTGCCGGGCGATCTGTTGCTCCAGACAATGATCGCCGCCGGGCTGACATTGCTGGTGGGTCTGTCATTCGACTGGACGCGAACGCGAGTGCAGCAGTTGGTGGATCGTATCTTCTACGGCGGTTGGTACGATTATCCAGGCGTGGTGGAGACGGTCAGCGATGCCCTCGCCCGTTGCCTCGAGCGGGAACAATTGACCGATGTGCTAACCCGCCAGGTATCGGAGTTGATGCAATTGCGCGACGCCCAGTTGCGGATCGGCGAGCCGGACCAATTCACCAATCTCCCAATCTCCCAATCTCCCAATCTACCAATCTACCAATTTACCTTCCAGGGCCAGGTGCGCGGCCTGTGGACTGTGCGGCAGCACCGTGACGGGGACGACTTGAGCGCCAGCGACCACCGCATCCTCGAGACGCTGGCCCGCCAGGCCGAGATTGCCCTGGGCAACGTACTCCTGGTGGAAACCCTACGCCGTCAACTGGACGAGATCCGCACCATCCAGCGCCAACTGCTCCGCTCCCGCGAGGAGGAGCGCGCCCGCCTGGCCCGCGACCTGCACGATGGCCCCATCCAGGCCGTGGTGGGTTTGAATATGCAACTGGGCTTGCTCCTGGCTGAGTTGGACAAGTTGGCAACTTGTCCTACGCCGCCAGTGGAGGCCCTGAAGAATATGCGGGTTGAGGTGCGGGAGTTGCTGGCCGACCTGCGGCAGGTATGCGTCGAGTTGCGCCCGCCGATGCTGGACACGCTGGGGCTGGGGGCCGCTCTCCGCGCCCTGGCCCAGGATTGGTCGGCCCAAAGCGGCGTAGAGGTGCGCCTCGAGTTACCCCCCGGCGCGACGCTGCGTCCATTGCCGGACGAAGTGACCGTCAACCTCTACCGCGTGGTGCAGGAGGCGCTGACCAACGTGGCCCGCCACGCGGAGGCCCAGCGAGTTACTATTCGGCTGGCCTGGGAGGACTCGCGTCTCGTCCTGACCATCCACGACGATGGGCAGGGCTTTGTCGTGCCCGCCGCCCTCTATGACCTGGCTGTGCGGGGCCACTTTGGCCTGGCCGGGATGCAGGAGCGGGTCGAACTCATCGGCGGTACGTGGACGGTGGAGTCGGCCCCTGGGCAGGGAACGACTGTGCGCGTGGTGAAGAACGTGGATTGGCAGGATTAGCGGATCAAAGTTGACAGACTCAAGACCCTGTGCTACACTTTGGGCCAGGTGATAGTTATGAAGACACTGACTCTGAAAGAGACACAGGCTCCCTACACCCTCACCTTCGACGAGGTCACGCTGGCCGAAGGGCCGGTGCACGTGCTGCGGGGCGAGCAGACCATCGGCGTGCTGGTGCCGCCCGACGAGTACGAGGCCTTCCGCGCTTGGCGAGCGACACAGTGGCGCCGAACGCGGATACAGCAGGCGCACGACCCGTTCGAGCGCGAAGTAGCGGCCTTTGAGCGCATCCTTCCCGAACTGCTGCAAAAGTACCGTGGCCGGGTCGTGGCCATCCACAACGGCCACGTCGTGGAGGTGGGCGATTCCAAAGCAGAAGTCTCCGAACGGGTTCACCAGCGCCTGGGGGACGTGACCGTCTACGTCCAGCGGGTTTCGGAGCATCCCCGAATTTACAAGTTCCCATACTTCAAAGTGGTGCGCTGATGTGGCCCTATGACCGTGACGTTGAACCACCGGCTCCGTTCCTCAGAGTCCTGGTACATCCTCCGGGGCATCCCGATGTGGCTCAAAGTATCCGCGCCAAACTGGACACCGGTGCAGACGTATCGGCTATCCCTGCCTCCCTGGTAGAAGAGCTGAGCCTGTGTCCTGAAAGTCAGTTGCTCATTGAGGGCTACGATCTTCGCCTGGTCACGCTGCACACCTACTACGTCGCGCTTGTGGTTGCCCAAGTACGCTTCCGGCGTCTGGAGGTCATCACCTTCCCCGAAAAGTACGTGCTCCTCGGCCGCGACGTGCTCAACCATTTTTACGCCCGTCTGAACGGCCCTGAACTGATGTTCGACCTCAGCCCCACGCCGCCGGAGTAGACAGACCCTCTACTCATCCTCCAAAGGCGGTACTCCAGTACCGACTTTTCCCCCAGAAAACAGTACCCCGCCCCGATGACACACAGACAGATTTATGCTACACTGATACCGATCCGCAAATCCCGCCCATCCGTGTTCTGAAGGAACATACTATGATCCGTGTCCTGATCGTGGACGATCAGCCCGCCTTTCGCCGCCACCTGCGCCAACTGCTGACCTACGCCGGGCTGACCGTCGTCGGCGAGGCGGGGGACATCCCCGAAGCGGAGGCGCAGGTGCAAGCCCTGCAGCCCGACCTGGCGGTGGTGGACGTGAGACTGCCGGGAATCAACGGGCTGGAGGGTACAGCCTATCTCAAAGCATTATCCCCCAACCTGCGGGTGATTTTGGTCAGTGCCTACCGCGACCAGGCCGAGGTTTTCCAGACGGCTGCGGAAGAGGTGGGCGCCGAGGCTTTCGTCCCCAAGGATGATCTGGACCTGGGCGTGGTGCGGGCGTGGGATCAATGAACAATGAACAAAATCCGTAAATCCTGCCAATCCGTGTTCTCAAGGAGGTGATGCGCAGGGAAAGAACCGTGAACAAAGTTGACGTGCACGAACTTGTGGTACCCGTAATGGATAGCATACGCAAATATGTGTCACATAACAAAGGGGGCGTGATGAATGGCAAACGTTTGTTAAACCTGATCTTTGTCCTGACTCTGCTGCTTTCTTCCTTGGTCAGCGTAACACTGGCCCAGGAACCAGAACCGCAGGCGGAAGAGCTCGGCAGCGTGCCTGGCATTGACTCTCCACCTGAGGTGGGGATAGGAGAGAGCACTGCTCTGCTGGCTACAGCCTTCTCCGGCGGCCCCGACTATGACAGCGGCTGGGTCTCGCTGGCGCAGGACGAGGCCAAAACGCTGACCCACAATTTGGGCGGGGATACGGATGACTACGTGGTGGATATGCAGTACAAGTACGGCAGCACCGTCAACCAGCGCTACTACGGTGGGGCCGATTTCGGCGCCAAGACATTCAGTGGGACGCGGGAAGACGACCGCGTGGGAGCTTACTGGCGCACTCTGACCACGTCCAGCATCATCGTCTACCGGCGGCCGGAGGATACCTACGCCGAACAGGTGCGCATTCGTATCTGGGTTGACCCCTATCCTGACTACGACAGTGGCTGGACCAGCCTGGGGGCAGGAGCAGCGGTCACCACATTGACTCACAGTCTGGGCGGTAATGCCGACGATTACGTGGTGGACATGCAGTACAGATACAGCGGTAACGTCAACCAGCGCTACTACGGCGGGGCCGATTTCGGCGCCACGGCCTTCAACGGCACACGGGAAGACGAGCGGGTGGGGCTCTACTGGCGCAGCCTGAACAACTCCACCATCGCTCTCTTCCGGCGTGCTGAGGATGACTATGCGGCCCAGGTGCGCATCCGCATCTGGGTCAGGCCCACTCCCACCTACGACAGCGGCTGGGTGTCGGTCAATCAGGACCAGGCCAAGACCTTGACGCATAACATTGGTGGCAATCCAGAAGACTACGTGGTGGACATGCAGTACAAGTACAGCGGCAACGTCAACCAACGCTACTATGGCGGGGCCGATTTCGGCGCTAATCCCCCCAGCGGGATGAATGAGGACGACCGCGTGGGGGCCTACTGGCGCAGCCTGAGCAGTTCGAGCATCGCCGTCTACCGGCGCCCGGAGGACATTTATGCCCCCCAGGTGCGCATCCGCATCTGGTGCTTTTGGAAGCCGCCTGTACCGGATTACGACAGCGGTTGGGTCAGCCTGGGAGCGGGGGCGTCGGCCACGACGTTGACCCATAACCTGGGCGGAGACGCGGACGACTACTTCGTTGACATGCAGTACAAGTACGACAGCAACATCAACCGGCGCTACTACGGCGGGGCGGACTTTGGCGTTACAGCCTTCAGTGGCACCCGGGAAGATGATCGTGTGGGAGCCTACTGGCGCAGTCTGGACAACTCCACCATCACCGTCTTCCGGCGCGCTGAAGACGATTATGCCCCAGAGGTACGCATCCGCATCTGGCGTATGCCCAAGCCCGACTATGACAGTGGCTGGACCAGCCTGACGGCCGGGGCAGCGGCTACAACTTTGTCCCACAATCTAGGGGGCGACTATCTCGACTACCTGGTGGATATGCAGTACCGAACATCTGCTTTCTATGGTAGAGTCAACCAACGCTACTACGGTGGGGCTGATTTCGGCGCCAATCCTCCCTCCGATGCCAGTGAAAATGATCGCCAAGGCGCCTACTGGCGCAGTCTGGATCTCTCAAGCATCACTGTGTATCGGCGTCCGGAGGACATCTATGCCCCCGAGGTACGCATCCGCATCTGGCGCACAGCCCAACCCGACTACGAAAGCGGTTGGCAGGTGGTGGGCCAGGATGCTACAAAAACTCTGTCCCACAACCTGGGCGGCAATGCGGAGAACTACCTGGTGAACATGATCTACTACGATACCTTGGCCAACTATGTCAACCAACGCCACCTGGGCGGCGCCGACTTTGGCGCCAATCCTCCCTCGGGCTACAACGCTGACGATCGGGTTGGCGCTTACTGGCGCAGCCTGACCGATTCGAGCATCACCGTCTACCGCAGGCCCGAGGACGGCTTTGCTGACTACTTGCGCATCCGCATCTGGGTGACGCCCTACCGGGTTTACTTACCTCTTGTGACGCGAAACTACTAGCCTTGGCGACTGACCGGGGCGCCTATGGCGTCGGCCTCTGTGGGCTGATGCTGAAAGGAGGTGTCTGTGCATCCAACCGTGTGACCGAGCGATGGATACCTGTCTGGACAAGTGTGGATACACCAGGAAAAGGAGGGCAAAAATGAACACGCGTAAATGGTTAGTCGTGAGCGGGGCTGTGATACTGGCCCTGGTGCTGATGGGAGGTGGCGTCGGGGCTGGGATAGCAGCACCCGATTCCGAGCCTGTACCAGCATCCTCGCCGGTGCAGGTCCAGGCACAACCCGCACCGGTTGTGATTAATGAGGTGATGCCCAAGCCAGACGTGGGTGGATACGAGTGGGTGGAACTGACCACCCGCGTATACCACATCTACCTGCCTATAGTGCTCAAGGGCTTCGGCGGGGGTGGCATGTCCGGCCTGAGTCCCGTCGCCCCCATTGGTGGCGTGTCCGTTGGGGCCGATCTGGATGGGTACGAGATCACCGACGAAGATGGAAACATCTACACTATCCCCACCGCACTGCCACCTGTACCGTCAGGAGCCTTCGTGCTGATCTACTTCGCGGATGGCACCGATGACTATGACTTTAGCGACAACAAGGCGGTCCTCTATGCCGGCAGTGGCTTGGCTAACACCTTCGAAGACGCTGGCGACCAGGTGGCCCTCTACTCCGGCAGCACCCACAGCGCCGATACCATCGTGGACTTTGTAGCGTGGGGAATCGAACCAGAGGAGGATGCAGCCAACGCCGCCGCAGCCGGCATCTGGCAGCCGGATTGGTTCGCCACCTTTGAGAGCGGCTTTGGCGACACCTCGGACGAGGATCTCCTGGCTCCCGACGAGTCCCTGGGACGCTATCCCGGAGGCTCCGCCAGGGTGGGGCGGCAGGCGTTCGCCGAGTATCAGAGCGACCAACTGACCCCCGGCGAAGCCAACCCGGTACCCCGGCCATCCTTCTACACCCCTGAGGACGAGGCTATCGTGGAGACCACCGGCTTCTCCGTAAGTTGGAGCCCGGTGCCAGGAGCAACAGGCTATCGCTTCCAACTGGACGATGATTTGGCTTTTGACAGTCCTATCCACGATACCACTATCACCGAGACTCACTTCAAGCCGCCTTCGCCGCTGCCGGCAGGCACTTACTATTGGCGCGTCAAGGCCATCGGCGGTGAAGAGGGGCCATGGATGGGCCCGATTGAAATCGGCATCGTGGTCTTCTCCTCAAGGGCCGAAGCGAGTGTATTGGCCGAAAAAGTCCTGGGCATTACACCCGTTCGCCAGAACAAAGACTCCCGCCTGCTGTGTTTGGATGGCGATCCGGAGGGCGATCCGACGACTGACAACCCTGAGAACGCCTGGGATGCCGTTGCGCCCTGTACGGTGCCGCCCTGCACGAATACCACCAAGTATGAGCACGGCACAATGTACTGCGTGGTCGCTTCGATCCGCATGATGGCCTCCTACTATGGCGGCAACCTGACCATGGACCGCATCGCCTACCATATCGCCCAGGAATGGACTGGCAACACACACGCTGGCACCAACGATAACAATCCTAACAACGACCTGGCCCACGACGACGGGTGGAGCTACCACGACGAGGAGGACGAGGGTATCTCATGGGCCCTGGGCACCACGCTCATTGCTACCGACGGCAAGCCGAGTTTCAACGACATCAAGAACTGGATAGACGCCGACCGCCCCATCATGTTCCGCAGGCCAGGCCACCTGATGGTCATGGATGGCTATCGTGAGGAGAATGGCGACCAGTATATCCACATCCTCGACCCGGATCAGCCACCTGACTGCTGGCGCTGGCAGGACTACTCCACACAGGACATGTTTGGCTACTGGCCTGGGCCAGTCAGCGCGCCCGGCGTGCGCTCCGACGAAGCCAGCGTCTCCACCGACAGCGATGGCGACGGAATCATGGATTTCGACGAGATCAATCGCTTCTCCACGAGTTCCACCAACTCGGATTCCGACGGCGACTGGGTCCCGGATAAGAAGGACATGCGGGAGTACGTCTTCGATGCCGCCGGAAACTACTCCTACCGCAACGAGGATTGGGATGGCGACAGCGACCGCAAAGAACTGGACTGCGACAACGACGATGACGGCTCCCCCGACGGCTGCGAGGACACCAACTCCAACGGCATCTACGAAGCCGGCCTGGGCGAGACGGACAACTTTGACGACACCGATGACCAGGACTGTGTCCCCAGATTCGAGATAGCCTACCCCACGCACGTCCACACCCTCAACGCCGGAGCGTACAACAACCCCGACAAGATCCTGATCCACCTGTGGGTGGATGTGCCCGACTGCTGGCCGGCCCCATCGCTCTCGCCGGGCGACTTTGCGGTCAAGGTCGGCACCCAGAGCGCCCCTGCCCCCATCCTCGGCTATCCCGTAGGGGATGAGTACTGGATCCTGGTGCAGGCACCGGGGCAGACCACGGCCGACTTTTACGACCTGGAGGTGACCTACGACGGCACCCTCACCGGCAAGGAGACGCGAGCAATCTACTACCTGCCTCGTCTGACTACCGATGAGGTAATCGTGCTCGATGTCTCGGGTAGTATGAGTTCATACGACAAACTGCCCTCGGCCCAGAACGCGGCCCGCTTGTTCGTGGACCAGTGGACGACCGGGGACATGATCGGCGCGGTGGCCTTCTCCAGTACAGTGGGCATCCCCTATCCGCTGGAGGAGATCGCGACCCTCGGCGCCGGCGGGGAGCAGGAGGCGGCCAAGGACGAGATTGACGACCTGATCTCTGGCGGCGCGACGGCCATGGGCTCGGGGCTGCTGGAGGGGCAGGATCAACTGGATACCCGGGGCGTCCTCACCCACGAACACTACATGGTGCTCCTGAGCGACGGCATGGAGAACGTCTCACCTCTCTGGACCGATGCCAGTGTCCACGACACCATCGTTGACGCCGGGACTATCGTGCATGTGGTGGGGCTGGGACCGTCGGAGGCAGCCTGGTACGACCGGCTGGAGGACGTAGCCGACGAGACCGGCGGCGAGTTCTGGCCGGTGGACGAGAGCGGTACCAGCCTGGCCGGCCTCAGGTCAATGGCCGCTTCACCCTTCCCCGCTGCTCTGCCTAATCGCCTGGCCGATGCCTACAAGTCGGCGGCGGAACTGGCAGGCCACATGCAGCGGCTGTGGGAGGCAAAGGGCTACCTGAACCCGGATCAGCCCCGGACCGTCACTTACAAGGTGGAGGTGGAGCCGGGGCTGGGGGAGGCCATCTTTAGCGTCAACTGGGACGACCCCGACAGCAAGGTGGAACTGTCGCTCAAAGACCCCAACGGCGATCCGGTGACCGAGTCGCCTCCCAAGGTGACCCGTCAGACCGATCCCACTCACGACCAATATCGCATCCAGACACCAGAAGATGGCACTTGGGAAGTCACGCTCACTTACGTGTCTGGCAAGTCAGAGATCGAGTACCTGGTCTTCCTGGCTGCGCCATCCAAGACGATCATGGGCTTTCACCTGGGGCTGCCGCCTGATGAGCGCATCGTGGGAGCCAAGATGCTTATGCTGGCCTACCTGGCCGACCATAAGCCCATCGCCGGGGGCATGGTCTCGGTGACCGTGCGCCTGCCCAATACAGAATGGCAGGTCGTCGAACTCTTCGACGATGGCGAGCACGAGGATGGCGAAAAGGACGACGGGGTCTACGCCAACACTTATGTCCTGCCGGACATTGGGCTTTATCAGCTCAAGGTATGGGGAGGTGGCGAGAACAACTCTGGTCAGCGTTTCGTGCGCCGCCTGACCCGCGGCTTCCACGTGCGGCCCAGGGTGGCCTATATCTACAAAGATGACTTGACGACAGCCACGAGTTACGAAAATTTGCTGGAAGGGCACAGTCTGGCGGTTGACCTGTTGCCGATGACGGTCGTATCCACTACGGGGGTTTTCGATCCATACCAGTTGATCGTCGTTGGCCCCGACACCGGCTACATGTCCAGTTGGGATGGCAGCGCAGGCGTCAATAACATCGCTCAATCGGGCAAGCCAGTCATCGGCCTGGGCGAAGGGGGGTATGCCCTCTTTGGGCGGTTGGGTCTGGACATCGGCTACGGTCACGGCGCGCATGGGAGTGAAAACCGCATCCATGTCGTCACTCCCACCCATCCCATCTACAACACGCCCTATCCCATCCCTGTGCCTCCCAAGGACCCGATCCTTACCGTCTACACTTCGACGACCAACGTGAGCATCCACATACCCGACCCACCCGTGGACGTGACCCTTCTCGGACGCGAACCGGATCATCCAAACCACTACCCCCTCGTCCAGCAGATACGCTATCTGTTCTGGGGTTTCGACTATGCCCCCTCGGCTATGACCGATACCGGACGCCGACTCTTCGTCAACGCAGCCTGGCACATGATACCGTAGACGGGTGGCTCCGAACATCTGATGCGAGACAACTGCCGCCTGGACTGGTTCACGCCGCTGACCAGCGGCAGCGGTGGCCCGGCCAGTTCCACCAACACGCCGTCAACCTCACCGTTGGCCAGTCCGCCATCGGCGCGTCCGCCAGCGCGAACTATGAGGGCTGCCTGGGCTACTGGTGCGGGACAGCGGTGGAGTACAGAGTCTATCTGCCGCTGGTGTTGCGGAATCTCCGATGATCGGGAAATGTCACGATGCACTCAAAGGAGACTGATCGGATGGATGCACGATGTTTCTGCGGATTGATCTCCGCGCTGGCCCTGCTGGTGACAGCATCGAGTGGGGTGGGATGCGCTCTAACATCGGCCCCTACCAGCGAAGCAGTGTGGCACACACCAGTTTCTCTTGATCTGACGCCGGTGGGCGGGGATGACCTCTGCCCGGCGCTCGCCCCGCCCACCGGCTCCACCGTCACCGTCTC
>CAYQTW010000065.1:11052-11289 GCA_964420485.1 uncultured Anaerolineales bacterium | reverse complement strand
GAGATAGGCAGCAGCCAGTAGCCCCCCAGCAGAGCCAGGAGCAGCACTATCCACCACCAGCGCCAGAGTTCCCGTCGCATCCGGTCCGTCATCACTTCACCTCCTCTTCCGGCAAGACCGGCAGGACAAAGCGCGCGCAGGTACCCGCATCATCTCCTGCGGCGCCGACCTCTATCTCCAGGCGGCTCCCGTGGCGGCGCAATATCTCTTCCACCAGGGCCAGCCCCAGGCCTCTGC